>NZ_CDRZ01000234.1 GCF_000946815.1 Syntrophaceticus schinkii
TACACGCTCAAATCCCCCTTGCGGAACCTCCTGGAACGGGAACCGCTGAGGACCAGCAACGCCCACGGAGTACGGATGACAGGAGCGACTGGTGAAACCACCGGCATCCAGCACCTCCACTATCTTGCCCAGGTACATCACAGCAATCCGATCAGCCATATAGCTCACTGCAGACAGGTCATGTGATATAAAAAGATAAGCAAGGCCAAACTCATCTTTCAGTTTCTTGAGCAGGTTCAAGATCTGCGCTCTAATGGAGACATCCAGGCTGGAAACCGGTTCATCGCAGATGATCAATTCAGGAGTCAGGGCCAGGGCGCGGGCGATATTGATGCGCTGGCGCTGCCCGCCGCTGAATTCGTGTGGGTAGCGAGAGATATGTGTAGGCTCCAATCCCACTGTTTCCAGGAGTTTTGCCACCTTCTCTTTCCGCTCTTGCCGGTTGCCCACACCGAAATTGGCCAGGGGTTCCATGATGATTCCCCCTACGGTCTGGCGTGGATCCAGTGAGGAGTAGGAATCCTGAAAGATGATCTGGATCTTGCTCCTCAGGAGACGCTGTTCTTCTCCGGTGCAGCCGGTGATCTCCTGGCTGTCAAAAAAGATCTTCCCGGCATCAGGGTCCTCCAGCCTGGCCAGCAGCCTCCCCAGGGTACTCTTGCCGCAGCCGCTCTCTCCGACCAACCCCAGGGTTTCTCCCCTTTCAATCTTGATGGCAACTCCGTCCACAGCATGCACTTTCAAAGAACCCCTGCTGAACAAACCCCCGTCTGCTGTATAATATTTAATTAAGTCTTCTGTTTGCAGCAGTGTCATGCCATGATGGCCTCCTGTCGCTCAGCTCCGACACAATAACAGGCCACCAGGTGATGATAGCCCAGGGCCTGCAGCTGCGGTTTTCCTTCATAGCACACAGACTTTGCTTGCGGGCAGCGGGGTAGAAATGCACAATTGTCAGGGAGATTGAGCATGCTGGGGGGCTGTCCCTTGACCGGTTCTAAAAAGGTGCTGCTCTGGGAAAGACGGGGCACAGATTTCAGCAGTGCCCGGGTATAGGGATGGCCAGGCCTTTCAAAGATATCTTGAATGCTTCCCATCTCCACTATAGACCCCGCATACATCACAGCAACACTGTCCGCCAGTTCAGCCACCACACCAAGATCATGTGTGATGAGAAGAATGGCTGTGCCAAACTCCCTTTTCAGCCTCCTCATCTCTGCCAGTATCTGGGCCTGAACGGTAACATCAAGGGCTGTTGTGGGTTCATCTGCGATCAGGATGCGTGGATGGAGTGACAGAGCCATGGCAATCATCACCCTCTGGCGCATCCCCCCGGAAAGCTGGAATGGATAGCGGTGCAGAAGCTTCTCTGGGCCTGGAAGGCCCACCCTGTCCAATAGGTCCACTGCCCGCAGCCGCGCAGCATCCCTGGTTACCCTCTCATGTGCGATAATGGTTTCCGTAAGCTGGGTGCCGATAGAGAGTACCGGGTTCAGGGAGGACAAGGGATCCTGAAAGACAAAAGCGATCTCTTTGCCTCTAATCTCCCGCAGTTCTTTTCTGTTTAGTTCCAGGAGGTTTTGCTCATCCAGTAAAACTTCACCTGAATAGATCTCTCCCGGCGGTCGATCAGACCGACCAGGGAGAGGGCTGTCACAGTTTTTCCACACCCGCTCTCTCCTACCAGGCCAAGTGTTTCACCAGGGGCGATCTCAAAGCTCACCCCATTCACCGCCCTGACCTCACCATGTCTGGTGCGAAAGCGGGTATAAAGATCATTTACTTCCAGGACAGTTTCACGCACCAACTTAAACCTCCTTCGGGGTCAGGCTTGCTTTATTGCTTTAAGCCCGGCCATCTTTTTCCGACCCCCGGCTTCCCACATCTATTCCGACTTCCAACCTCCCGCTTCCCACATCTCATTTCCCAGGCGGTGACAGGGGATGATTAACTTTAATGCCGCATCTAAAACAAAACACGGAAGCCTTTCCCTGTTCTCAGGGAGCGTGACCTCCGTGGTCAGTTCCATCATATTTGTTTTCCCAATAAAACATTTCGACAGACTAATGGTATCTCCTGCTAGAATAAACTTCTCCCCGACAAAATTATACCCGATCTGTTCCTCTGGGATCCAGGGCATCCCGCAGTCCATCACCCAACAGGTTGAAAGCCAGCACAACGATCATGATCGCTATACCGGGATAGACCATCAACTGCGGGGCAACCTGCATGTAGGGCCTGCCGTCATTGAGCATCGAACCCCACTCCGGGGTCGGCGGCTGGGCACCCAACCCCAGGAAGGAAAGCCCCGAGATGGAAAGGACCAGACTACCGATATCCAAGGTAGCCAAGACAATCACCGGAGAAAGGACATTAGGAAGGATATGCTTGATCACAATCGCCCACTCCGGTGTCCCACAGGCCCGAGCAGCCATAACATATTCTTTCTCCTTAACAGATAACACAAGGCCGCGGATCACCCGCGCATAGCCCACCCATCCGACCGCTGATACCGCCATCATCACATTGAGCAGGCCCGGTCCCAGCATGCCGGCGATAACCAGAGCGAGGATCAGGCTGGGAAAAGCAAGCAGAATATCGACCAGGCGCATCAACAGGTTGTCCACCCATCCCCCCATATACCCTGCTATTGTACCCACCGGAATGCTGATCAGCATGATCGTAAAGAGGGCAATAGCTGCTGTGCTCAAAGATACCCGTGTGCCGAAAATCAAGCGGGAGAGAAGACAGCGTCCCAGGTGATCAGTTCCCAGGGGATAGGCCGAAGAGGGAGAGAGAAGCCTCTTGTCCAGTAAAACCTTGACGGGATCATTGGGCATCAGATAGGGGGCAAAAACCCCCACCAGAATGACTAAGATTGCGATCACCAATCCCAGCAGGGCGAGCTTGTCTTTGGCCAGCCTTCTCATAGCTCCGCGCAGCAGGCTTTCATCTCCTATTTCTCCACCTGCACTTAAATGCTCGTCCAGTGGAGACGAAAATAGGCCATTAGCTTTACTGGCCATCTCAACTTCTCCTTTCCAGGCGGATCCGCGGATCAAGCAACCCATACGAGATATCAACAAGTAAATTGGCAACCACAAAAATCACAGCCATAAAAAGAACATACCCCTGGATCACCGGGTAGTCCCTATTAAAGATGGAATCCACAGCAAATTTTCCGATCCCCGGCCAGGCAAAGATGGTTTCGATGATCACAGAACCACCCAGCAAACCCCCAAAGCTCATTCCGAACATGGTCACCGCAGGGAGGACGGCGTTTTTTAAGGCATGGCGCCCGATTACCCACTTCTCATGAAGGCCTTTCGCCCTGGCCACTTTGATAAAATCCTGACCCAGCACATCCAACATGCTGGCCCTGAGCAATCTGGCATACACAGCAGCCATAGCAAAGCCCAGGGTCACAGCAGGCAAAACCAGGTGCATGGGGCCGCCTCTCCCCATTACCGGAAAAATACCTAATTTTACAGCAAAAAAGTAGATCATTAAGAGCGCTAACCAGAATCCAGGCATAGATGCCCCCAGAAGGGCCAGGATACGGCTTAAGTGGTCGATAAAGGCATGGCGGTAAAGGGCAGCTAAAATTCCGGCGGGTACAGCAAAGAGGAGCACAAAAAGCAGAGCGGCAACGGTAAGTTCCAGTGTCGCCGGAAAGCGATCCAGGATCTCCTCGGTAACCGGTCTGGCCGTGCGGTAAGACTTTCCCATATCCAGATGCAGAACTCCCCAAAGCCACTTACCGTACTGTACATAGACCGGGTCATTCAATCCCATCTCCTCACGCAGGGCTTCTACAGCCTCCCGAGTCGGCTCCATCCCTTCAGCTCTGAGCATCAACTCCGCAGGGTCTCCTGGGGCAAGGTTGATCAGGGCAAAGGTGATGATGGAAACACCGATCATAACAGGAATTAAGTAGAGCAGCCTCTTTAATATATAATTTTTCATCTGATCTCACACCACACCCGCTTATAAAATTAAAGCCACGTAGTCTGACCTTGATTCATCAAGGCAGGTAGACCTCCGTGGCCCTTTTCCTATATTTTCTCCTCACCCGGTATCCAGAAGGCCTGGGTAAGAGGTGTCTCTTTGTTAATGAGGTTAATCATGCCTGATCAGTTCTGATCAGCAACATTTTTAGAAACTTGCAATATTTGGTCTGCGGCTTCAGCCGTGCAATACTTAGAAATTCGACAAACAGTAAGCAATTCCTGCAAATAGCTATTGATGTAGGCAAAAAAGTTCCCGACAGGGGCTGCCGGGAAGTGACAAAAGATTTATATTTCAGCCGATACCATTCCGGCCCCATTGAGGTATCAGGCAAAACATCATTTCAAATAAGCATAAAGATAGAGGCTGATGGCTACGGCACTGTACAAGAAAGGCGTTTGGCAAATATTAGATCTCTACATACGTCATCTTCTCCTTGAAGCGCTTGAGCACCTTGATCACCTGGGGACCAAGGAGCAGATAAAAACAAACATTGCCCAGGGCGTGCAGTGTATCAAAGGGAAAGCTGGCCGCATAGGCAACAAAGACGGCTTTCCAGGTGAGGGGTTTGATAAAAAATACAACAAAAAAGATGTTCATCAGCCAGCCAAAGAGGTATCCCCAGGCGATGCTGAAAGGTACCATCACAGCACGGCCTGCCTGTGGGCGAATTTCACCGAGCAGTCCGGCGCTGGCGCCGATTAGCCCCCAGAAAAGCATCTGAAAGGGAGTCCAGGGACCCTGGCCAAGGAAGAAATTAGAAACCAGAGCAGCTACTGCACCCACCATAAACCCCGACCGTGCGCCGAAGACATACCCGGAAACGATCACCAAAAAAGTGGTGGGCTGAATGCCGGGCAGGGGAGCAAAAGGCACACGGCAAACCGCAGCCAGAGCAGCCAAGACTGCGATTACCCCGATATCCTTTGAAGATACATTGTTTCTTTCAAAGCTGACAAAAAAGGCAGCCAAAGATGCCAGCAGAAGAACTGCGGCAAAAACCTCCCAATTTTGATGGATAAACGCCAGCTTCCAGATAAGCAGAACCGCGATCACAGCTGCCGTCAAGAGAGCAAGGCTCACTTTTAATACTTTGCTGCCTGCTTTATCAAATGCTGCATCACCTTGTCTGGCAGACATCCAGGGCACCCCCTGTCATTTTATGGAGACCCTCACTGACGGTCAGCACATCCCGGGCTGTACCCCGAAACAATCTGGCCATCTGGGGAGCGTAAAAAATTGACTCACCCAGCACCTCCCGGGATCCATCACAGGCCACCACACCATCAAAGACCATTATAACTCTGTGGGCATATTCTGCAGCGAATTCCACATCATGTGTCACCATAACCACCGTCCCGCCGGAGGCGGTCATCTCATGCAGAAATCCTCCAAGTTCCGTCTTTAACCGGTAATCGATCCCCCGGGTCGGCTCATCCAGGAGCAGCAGGCGCGACCCCGCTACCAGCACTGAAGCCAGGGCAACCCGCTGGCGCTCCCCACTGCTCAGATCCCTGGGGTTAGCCTGGCGCAAACCATAGAGATTGAGCCTTTTTAATATCTCTTCACAGATGCCGTCATCCGGGATCCGGAAATTGTTTAAGGTGAAGCGCAGTTCTTCCTCAACAGTATCCTGGAAGAGGTAATCATTGGGGTTTTGGGAAAGGTAGCCCACATAACGACCCAGTTCAGTCAGAGGCAGTTTGCGGGTATCTTTACCATCCAAGTGTACACTTCCGCGGTCAGGTTTGAGGATCCCTGCCAGCAGTTTCAAAAGTGTGGTCTTCCCGGCGGCATTGGCACCGAGGATAACAACGAACTCCCCCTCTCTTACAGAAAGTGACTGGCCACGGATCACCTCCTGGCCACCGGGATAGGTATACCAGAGGTTTTTTGCTTCGAGAACTGCAGTGGGCTGCGACTTTTTTACAGGGGAAAGAGTCGGGCGCTGCTGCGGGTTCTCCCGAAAAGGGACCATGGGCTGGCATTTCTGGAGTTCCCGGCGTCCATCTCTCACGGTCAAAGGGATTACAGAGCTGTTCAGTGAAGCGAAAAATCTGGCAACAGGCGGGATAAAGGGAAGGCCTTGTTTCACCTGCCAGCGTGCCACATCACCAGGTGGCCCATCACAAATTACTTTTCCCTGTTCCATCACCACCAGGCGGTCAGCCAGGTGGAAACACCTCTCCAGACGCTGCTCGATTAAGACCACAGTATAGCCCAGTTCCTTGTTCAAATACTCCACCAGATCAAGGAAATCCCCGGCGGCAACCGGGTCCAGCTGGGATGTGGGTTCATCCAGCACAAGAACCCGCGGATGCATGGCAATCACTGCAGCCAAAGCCACCTTCTGTTTCTCACCACCCGAGAGTTTTGCGGTAAATTCCCCTTTCAGGTGAGCAAGATTTAGAAAGGTCATCACCTCAGCCACCCGTCTGAACATCTCCTGCTGTGGAAGCCCCAGATTTTCCAGCCCAAAGGCAATCTCCGCCTCCACTGAGGTCATCACCAGCTGCTTCTCCGGGTCTTGAAAAACAATACCTACATGGGAGTTGAGGGTACGCCGCTGATCACCTTTTAGTTCGTTTCCCTGAAGCAAAACTTTCCCCTGTATCTTCCCGCCGTAAAATTCAGGGATCAACCCAGCTAAAACTCGGGCCAGTGACGATTTCCCGGAGTCCCGACCCCCCGGCCAACCAGCAGAAATTCCCCTTCTCTGATTTTCAGGTTGATATTACAGAGCGACGGTCCGGTACTGTCTGGGTAATAGTAAGTTAAATCTTGGATCTCAAGTAAGGCCAATGTTTCCACCCCCAGCTTAAAATCAAAGGTAAAAGTAGACAGAGTATAATTACACCCAGCCAGATGAGATCACTGGCTGCGGCGAGAGTATCCAGTTGAGGATAATAGGAAAAGTTCGCATAACCTGCAAACCTGGCATAAACACCTATGATAAGTGCTGATAAACCACTCAAAAAGCAAAGATAATCCCTGGGGCGCACCAGTTCCCTGTTGTAACAGGTGCGGCGCCTAGAGCCGAAGCCCCTGGCCTGCATCGCTTCCGCTGTAGCCAGAGACCCCTCCAGAGACGACAACAAGAGCACCTCCAAAAGCCACGAGTATTTCTTCAAGCGCTCCCGAAAACCCCCGGAACTGAAATTGACACCCCGCATCTGCTGAACCTCCCTGGCATTGGAGAGATCACGCGCGGTCGATGGAATCATCCTTGTGGCCAGGGAAACCACCAGTGACGACTTCCAGGCAAAACGCGAAAAAAGGCCTGTAACCTTATCCGGATGGACGATCGCATTATAAAGAGCAAAAGCAAGAATAATGGCCATCAGGCGAACTCCCATCGTCGCCCCATAGCAGATGGCCTCCAGTGTAATACGAAGCCTTCCGATCACCGGCAGCTCAGGACCATAGAAGAGAACAGTAGTCCCATTCTGAACAAGCAGTGGGTTGAGAATCATCACAAACACCGCCACCCAGATCCCCATCACCAAAAAGGGCAGGCACTCTTGGGCAGCATCTGAAACAACAACTGCCAAAATACCGATCAAGAAAACCCCCAACAGATACAGGGGATGTGCAAGGATAAGCGGCAGCAGCAACAGTGCCGCCAGGTAGGTCAATATAGCTGCTGTATGCACATTTTGTAAGAAGGTGTTTTTGTCTTTGTAGGAAAGTTGGTCTAGCATGGGGCCTCCTTTTGACGGTTCCGTAAGAGGTTTATGATATAAAAGTTCCTTGTGTTTTTAGTTCCATCTAAATGGAACAGCAAAAATGTTCCCTTGATTTGTACATCCCCGTATCCGCACTGGAATCCTCTAAAGATCATTCCAGTTGGGCGCCGGGGCATTATAAGATTCGCTGTAATACCATATTACTCTATCTCCATTTTTTACTTGGCTGTCTTTTGCTCCGGTACCAGGATCTACGCCGTTTACAACAAACATCCATCCGGATGAACCTTCGTTTCGTTGTCCGCAAATGGATTCCACAAAGCCACTGAATCTAGTAGACATAACATAGTCTTCTCCCGATGCTGCAAGTGCCCCTAAAGCGGTATTGCCCCAACTGCTGTCTTCTGAAATAACCACATTATATTTCTTAATAGGCTTTTTACCTTTCCCCACAACAGCAAACCCTACTTTGATGCCCTTCTGGGGTTCTTTTACTTCAGTCACCGGCGTTTCCTTCTGGGATGATTTTGTTTGCTGGGTAGAAGTACCTGACTGCTCTGTGGAAGATATTACGTTTTTCTTGGTTTGGTTCTGGCTCCCCTTATTTGAAGTTGTTGTTCCGGTAGATTCTGACTGCTCGTTCTTTTCTTCCGAAGAAACCGGTTCCTGGTCTTCATCCTGGTTATTTTGCTTGCTGTTCTGATCACCATCCTGGGCTTTGGCTTCTTCATCTGACTGCTGAACAGATGCACTTGATGGAGGCTCATGTCTCTGATCATCATGTGTGGCTGCATACACAATAGGCACCAGCAGCCCTAACACAACCAAAACTAACGGGATTAAATAAGTCTTTTTCTTCATGAGGAAACACCCCTTTACACTAGGACTTTCTGCATGACTCCCGTCCATTCACATCATCTTTATAAAAGGGTATCAGAGGCGGGTTAAAAGAGGGGGTAGCCCAACCCGCCCCTGAATTCCCATAAATAAAACTCGTTACTGCTTCTGCTTATTTCCGCCCTACATGACTGTGCTGCTTTCTGCGCACCGTCAAAGCTCCTGCAAACAAGAGGGCAATTCCGACAAGATACATGGGTAAATTATTTCCACCTGTTTTGGGTAGGCCGGTTTTTCCCTTGGTATTGTCTTGTTTGTCTGTTCCACCGGTTGTTCCCCCTTCATCGGCAGCAAGAACATTAATCTCGCCTTTGTAAGGTACGACATTGGGATACCCTGCTTCATTCTGGTTTGTAATGATGAAGGATAGGGTTCCTGCCTGGTCGGCCTTGATAGTGACCTTGCCATTTTGAGTGACATATTTTTTATCCCCAACCATCACCGTATATTCCCCAATGGCCTCTAGCTCTTTTGCTGTCAGTTCTATCAGACCGGCCATCCAGTCGTTTTTCATAGTTTTAATGGTCAGTGTGATATCTTGGCCTGCAATCGGTGACTGCGCATTTATACTCACTACCGGGAAGAATGTCTTTGGTGCCCATGTACTGTCCATTGCGCCGATGTAGAAAATAACCTGGTCGCCGTCCTGGACATTAAAACTTCCCGCGCCTTGAGAAAAAGCACCCGGTTCAATTTCACCATTCCTTATACAATAGTACATCCAGCTGGTGCTGATATCATCTGATATCTGTTTGCCGCTTTCACCCAGAATGCTGGTGACGAAGCCGCCGGGAGCAACTACATTTTGCTCCCCAACTGCTGCTTTTAGGGCATCAAAAGCTGTGCCTCCGGTAACAGTCACTGTTTTATCAGCAAGACTTTTAGTTAAGCCTTCAACTCGAACTCTAACTGTCGCTTCAGCTATTTCATCACCGGTATGTCTTTGACCGGTTTTAACAGTATAAGTTATACCTGCGTTTACCATATCAGCTACTGCCATTAAGGCTTGTTCGGTAGCCATGGCATTATATTTAGTTTCTGATGTCGAGTGAATAAATGACCCGTCCTCCAGCTGGAAGGAAAAGAGAGAATCGATCATGTTTCCTTTTTCTTTTTGCCAGTCGCCTGAAGTAATATTTTTCTCACCACAGGCAAGAAGCCCCCGGATTACTGCGGCTGCCGACTCCGGGCTTTCATTACCCCAACTGGAAAAACCCCCATTGGGTAGCTGTAAAGCTTTTAGACACCCTATAGCACTGTTGATAGAATCAGAGACACCTGCAATATCTTTGTGCTGAGCAAGAACCACTAGAGCATCCCCGGTGGTATCTGGATCTCCTGAATCACCGAAAAGAGCAAAACCACCGTCGGATTTCTGCTGGGATAACATGAATTCTACGGCTTTTTCAGTGTCATAGCTTCCACCGGCTTTATCCAGCGCAATAACAGCCCAGATTGTTTGGTTCATCCAGGTGCTAAAACTGCCATCATCATTTTGCAGTGCAGCCAGTTCGTCTACCAGATTTCTGCCCCCAACATCTTTTGGGTTCTGACCTGCAGCCAGCATGCCAAGGATTGTCCCTGCATAATCAGTTGGCTGTGAATCCTCATTGAGTTGATCTGTCTTCCAATCAGGCAGCACCCAGGGTGCCCTGGAAACATCCTGCCCAGCCTCTTTCAACCCAATTACTTCTCGCCAAGTGTCCAAATTGGTTTTGTTCTTTGAGTAATAACCGACAATCCCATCCCTGGCATCCTGAAGTGAATTTCCTGTACCCCCGGTTCCTGCAGCAAACCCAGGCGCCACCATAGTCAACAAAAAACAGACAGTCAGCAATAATGCAATGCTCTTCTTCCTATAAAAACGAAACATCATCAAACCTCCCTGATTAGCTACTTGTAAACTTGTATCAAATTAGATCTCAACCAGTCTAATGTCTAGTGACTTATCATCCATGAGTTTTAACCACTTCTTTTCCCGCCCTTATGAGCAGTGTCAGCCCGCCGTGCTGCTGATAGTTATTTGCGCCGTGTTTGCCTTCTTCTTCATGAGCAGTGTCAGCAGCAGTTAGCATCTGAAAAAATACCTTTTAAGTACACCGCAAACATAACACCAAAAAACCCCGACCTTACCGGGGACCGGGGTTTTTGTCAGAACAAATTTCTTTCGAACAAAAAGACCACCTCCCTATCTCGCGTAGAGCAGTGTGACTGACAGAGTACAGGTAGGTCTCCTGGCTTGGGTTCATTTAGCCCCTGTGCCTTCCCATCCTACTTGCTCTTTGAGCGCTGGACAGTGGCATTGGTGCAGGGACATCCCCCTTACAGTGGCGGGACCGCGCCGGAATTGCACCGGCTTCCCTCAACCTGTTTTCCGATCAATATTCTGTTATATTATCTATTCACCAATAGCAAATAAAATCCTGCTTACCATAATTTTTTTTTATTCAGGCCTACAGGAAATAGGAACAACCCTATACAGGCATTATTTACTGGTAGCTTCCGACCCTCCGGCATCTGACCTCTATTTTCCGGGTAGTTTTGGTGAATTATGCTAGTCGGCAACTATCAATAACAAAATGTTATGACTAGCATAGCAGGAATTATGTTTTAATAGGATAATTTATAATATATGGCTCTGCCTTTCTTAACATATCTTTATTATGGGAGGGGATTTTTACTTGGATCGTAGGGATTGGTTGGTCATTTGTACTGGTCTACTGATTGGAGTTCTGGCTGCGCTGCTGGTCAAGTGGGGAAACCCGCAGAATATGGGGTTTTGTATCGCCTGTTTCTTGAGAGACATAGCTGGTGGTCTGGGATTACACCGCGCAGGTATCGTCCAGTATTTGAGGCCGGAAATACCGGGGCTCGTATTGGGGGCCACTCTTGCTGCACTGATTGGTCGTGAATTCAAAAGTAAAGGCGGTTCGGGCACTATTATTAGATTTTTGTTAGGTATCTTTATGATGATCGGTGCACTGGTTTTCTTGGGCTGCCCGCTGCGGATGCTGCTTCGTCTAGGTGGAGGGGATCTCAATGCACTTCTGGGATTGGCTGGTTTTGTTGTTGGCATTGTAGCAGGAATAGAGTTTCTCAAGCGCGGCTTCAACCTTGGACGCGCCCAGACGGGGTCACTTGCTGCTGCATTGATTATGCCCTTAGTATCTGTCGTGATTATTCTACTGGTAATTTATAAGCCGCTGTTTAATGCCGAAGTCGGTGGCCCCATCTTCACCAGTGCCAAGGGACCGGGTTCCCTCTTTGCACCATTGGCCATCAGCCTCGCGGCCGGGCTTATCGTGGGATTTCTCGCCCAGCGTGCCCGCCTCTGTTTGAGTGGAGGAATTCGTGATTATGCTCTTACCAAAGACACCTACCTGCTCAAAGGCTACGGAGCAATTTTTGTCGGTGTACTGATAGCTAATTTGATACTTGGTTATTTTAATCTTGGGTTTGTCGATCAGCCTGTAGCTCATACAGACGGCGTCTGGAACTTCATGGGAATGGCTCTGGTGGGTCTGGCCGGCATACTTGCCGGGGGTTGTCCACTTCGCCAGCTAATTATGAGTGGGCAAGGTGACACTGACGGTGGCATAACAGTCCTGGGAATGGTAGCAGGGGCTGCCATAGCACACAACTTCATGCTGGCCAGCAGTCCTGCTGGACCAACCCCTTATGGGAAAATCGTTGTGATCATCGGACTGATAATCTGTGCCGGTATAGGTTGGGTCTGCCGGGAGGCCTAATGCAGGTATCCAATCTTAGGAAAGGGAGGCGTTTCTCTTGAACAATGTCGTTGATGCCAGGGGCTTGAGCTGTCCTCTGCCTGTATTAAAAGCAAAAGAAGCGATAGAGAAAGGTGACGAGAAAATAGAGGTCCTGGTTGATAATAACACAGCACTGGAAAATGTAACTCGTCTGGCTAAGAGTAAGGGATTTGCAGTAGTACACCAAAAAAGTGTTGAGGGAGATTGGCAGATCTTTATCAGTCGGGAAAAATCATAGGCATCGGTGGTGCCCATAAGTAAATATTAGCCTGCCCGAAAAATAGAGGTCGGATATTACCAGGAACCGCTTCCGCTAGTTCCGTAAATTAAGATGATTCGGCCTCTGTTTTCATGATCTGATGGTGCCGCCTCGGCGCCATGGGCGTCTGACCCTTGTAATTTCGGGGCAGGCTTTTCCAGTGACTCAAGGTGGAGCAGGATGAATCAAAGACGATTCTCCTGCTCTTTTTTTTGGAGCAGGGGTTAGATCAGAACGGTAGCCTGTGTGACAACTCCCAAAATCACCGGTTCAGCAGCCATAAAGGAGACATAACTGAAATAGCAGGATAATTGGTGTCTTTTATCCCTAAAAACAACCGAAATTTGGTCGTAAGTGGGGGGATGGAAAGAGGCAAAAGGGAGGGGGAAACACCTTAATGGGTTTCCCCCTAGAACAATGGGAGTGACAGTAACTTTCAAAACTTATTCTTGCCCCTCCAGCTCCTCAAGCCGCTTATTGATCTCGTCCAGCCGCTGCTGTATGAAACTGGCCTGTTCTTTGAGAACATCTTCTTCATTCCATTCTTCTCCCTGTGTTGGTGCAGCAGCCCAGGGCCCGGGGACACCTTCTGGTGCAGCAGCCCGCGGTCCAGGAACACCTCCCTGATGCAGCCCACCCAACAGGGCGTGGCAGGACCCAGGGGAAAAACCGGCAAAAAGGTGAGGGATTACCTCTGCCTAAACCTCTGCCTTGACCCCGGCCTCTGCCTCCCCAGGCGGGGCCAGGACCACCTTTCCAAAAACCAGGGCCATAATATTCACGACCGCGCATCATTAAACACCTCCCCTCTCATTAGTTCTTTAACCTTTGTTTTTTTACCATCCTGAGCAATATTCGTCCTGCACTTCTCACAATAACCATAGAACTGACAGCAGTAATCAGTAATCAGGAAACCGGTTTCTTCAGTTATTAGATCCAGCAGTTTCTTTGGAAAAATACCATCGATTTCCTGTGGATGGCCACAACCCTTGCAGACCAGGTGATGGTGATGACCATCCTGATGATCCCTCAATTCATATTGGGTTAATCCCTTATCAAACTGAACCTCTCTGAGCAAACCCATTTCTAAGAACAGATCCAGGGTTCGATAAACAGTCGCCAACCCCAACTCAGGATAAATTTTTTTTGCTTTGTTGAATAACTCATAAGAAGTTAAATGCCCGTCTCTTTCACGATACAGCGTAAGCAGTACAGCCTCACGCTGGGGAGTTAGACGATAATGGCCTTTCTCTAGCTCTTGATAACAGGAGTGAAGAATATCATCCAACATTGTCACCCCTTTGCACCTGGTTTAAGCCCACAGCATTCAGAAAAGGTGTTTTGTGGATCTCCGTTGTGGGCATATGCCCATTTCAATATTACTATAACACAAAGCAGCGATGTCGATCAAGTAGTAAAAATAATTTGCTGGTGGTGTCTAAGTGAATTTTTGAGATGTTCAGGTCATGGGCTGTAAGCATTACGGTGGAGCAACGATTGTCTAGCTCTTCCATCTTAACTTCGGACAGTTTATCCAGGGCACGGCCGTAAACATCGTCATTTAGCTAAAATAAAAAAGCGCCGCATTTGGTAAACGGCGCATGACTTCTTTAACTAATAAAGATAAATTTTATCTAAATCTAATGATTGCATTCATGACTGCCATGGTCACATACATTGTCGCCCGTTTTCAGATTACCCCTGATAAGCGCTTCCAAGGCATCATCAATAGAACCGCTGGCACCTGTGAACACCTGAATATCTCGTTCTATTAATAGATCCTGGGCACGGGGGCCCATTCCTCCGGCAATTACCACATTAACACCTTTACCAGCTAAAAAGCGCGGCAGCAGACCCGGTTCATGCGGGGGTGCATCCACTGTTTGCTTGTTGATCACCTTCCCATCTTCCACTTCTGCAATTGTAAAACTCTCGCAGTGTCCGAAATGGGCACATATTTCGGTGCCTTCAGAAGGAATAGCTACCTTCATGATTGATCCTCCTCTTTTGTGTTTGATTTCTTTATGATTCCACTGCAAAAAGTCATTCTTCCTTCGAAGTACCACCACATACGGTGAGCAGCTTAACGCATAACCACCGCCCATAGCGGTTAACAACTGTTTATACAGGGTTTCCCAGTGGAATCCTTTATTGAAAAAGGTGTCCCCTGACCTGTTCCCATATCTCTGCAATAGCTTCCCCAGCTTTGGTTTGTAATAGACGCTCCACAGGCAGCCCCTGTTGATAAACATCCATCACCCCGGGGTCAAAGGGAATTTTGCCAACCAGGTTAACACCTTCATCTTCACAGTATTTCTCAATATCCTTGCTCATCTCAGGGCTTAAATCCCACTTGTTTATACAAACCAGGGCATCAACTTCGAAGTGCTGTGCAACCTGATGAATCCTCTCCAAATCATGCCTGCCGGAAACAGAGGGTTCAGCCACGATCAGGGCAAGGTCCGTCCCGGTGAGAGAAGCGATGACCGGACACCCGATTCCCGGAGGGCCATCAATAAGCAGCAGCGGCTCATCCTGCATTATTTTTTCGGCATTTCTGCGCACCTCTGTTACCAGTTTCCCGGAGCCTTCGGCACCGATTTCTAACAGGGCGTGAGAAAAAGAACCGTAACCAGTTTTGGAAATCATGGTAACTCCTGTGGTCACTTCTTCAAGGCACAGGGCTCCTGTTGGGCATACAAAAACGCAGACTCCGCAGCCCTCACAGGCGGTGGGCTCTACTTCCATATCCCTGATGGCATTAAAGCGACAGTATTCCTCGCATTTCCCACACTGTTCACATCTTTCAGCATCCTTGACCGCCATTTTTGCCCCTTTATACTCCCCTTTCTCCACAAGCTGGGGATTGAGCAACAGGTGTTGGTTAGGGGCTTCCACATCAGCATCTGCGACAACCTTTTCACCGGCAAGAGCAATAAAACCGGCGGTTACCGTTGTTTTACCTGTACCACCTTTTCCGCTGGTAATAACTAATTGGCGCATAAGCATTTCTCCTTGACAGACTGATAGACTTCATAAAACCTATCCTGCCAATAAGGCAAAGCCTTGCTAAAGGGGATGCCTTCAGCCCCCAGTGAAGCCAGGCGGGAACTGAATTCGATCTCCAGCATGATGGGCACATTTTTCTCCTGACAGAGTTCACTGACTGTGCTGTTATCATCCCCGGCACGGTTGATCACCACACCATGCGGGATCCCCAGGTGCTCGACCATCTCTAAAGCAAGCCCCAGGTCATGGCGCCCAAAGGGTGTGGGTTCTGTAACCAAAAGGGCAAAGTCGCTGCCCCTCACCGCCTCTATCACAGGGCAGGATACGCCTGCAGGAGAATCGATGATCACTATACTATCTTTTATATCTGCCAGTCCCTCTTTAAGGGTGCGTGTCACCGGTATTGCGAAAGGCTCTCCGATGTTCAGCCTTCCCTGCCGGAAACCTATGGATTCTGCCCATCCCTTTTCAACCAGGCCGATTTCCCTGCCCACCTCTTTGATCGCCTCTTTGGGGCAAACGAGTGTGCACCCACCGCAGGCATGGCAGAGCTCAGGAAAGGTTATAACAACTTTTTGAGCAACAGCCAGTGCATTGAACTGGCAAAAGTCAGCGCACTCGCCGCAGTAGTCGCATCGCTGCTCATCGATTTGGGGAACCGGGATGGAAACCGGTAAGGATTCCTCTAACACAGGCTTTAAATAGAGTCCGGCATTGGGCTCCTCCACATCCGCATCCAGCAAGAGCACTTTTTCGTTCTTTGCTGCCAGGGAGACAGCCAGGTTAACCGCTGCAGTGGTCTTACCGGTGCCTCCTTTGCCGCTCAGAATAGAGATAATCATCGAGAACCCTTGCCTCTGTTGGCTTTGCCGGGGGTGCTGATTTCTTTCAGTTCCCCCTTTTTATAATGGTTCAGCACCTCCCTAACACTCATTTCAGATGCCTGGTAAATCTTTATTCCTCCTGCAGCCAGTACATCAAAAGCGTTGGGACCACAATAACCGGTAATCAGTGCTTCTGCTCCCTGCTTAATAAATGCTTGTGCTGCCTGGATCCCGGCGCCCCCCCCAGCTGAGACTCCCGGATTATCTACAGCTTCAAACTCCTCTGTATCCGGATCCACCAGGATAAAGTAAGCACATCTCCCAAAGCGGGGATCCATCTGTGACTCGAGATCCTTCCCAGTTGCTGTTACCCCAATTTTCATTCAGATAACCTCCATTTCCATTTATTATAGGAATGTTTCGTTAGGCTGTCTTCGACTTTTTCCTGCATTATGTGGGCATATGCCGTTCTATTTAAATTTACCACAGGGAATGGAGAAAAACAAGAGGATTGATACGGTTTTTTTCAATTAGTTTCAGAACACACGTATCAAGCGTGACGCGGGGACGGTCCTTTTGCGTGCTTTTGTCACGCTTTTATCACTCCGTAACAAGGGGACGGTCCTTTAACTCCTACCTTAGTGATTGCGTAACAAGTTGAATCAAAGGCGCGGATACCTTGACTTGCTTCTATCGGGCCCGCCGCGAGAACCGTTGGCGGGTCCTATCCAATACCCCGAGAACGCCAGACAAAGTAGAGTAGTGTGATAGTCAAGGCGTGCTATCTATTCCCACTTCCCAACATCTCGCTTCTGTTGGTGACCTATAAAAGAGATCACCAGGAACCGTCCCCGCGATCTCTCACGTGATCCGTGATCTAAAAAAGAGATCACGAGCACCGTCCCCGTGATCTCCCCTTTTAATCGATATGGAGAAAGCAATGTTTTTCATAGGATTTGAGGCCTTTGACTTCCATTGTAATCGGGTTCTGGAAGAGGGGGCCACCGGTTATTACTGTGTGGTATTCTCCGTTTTCTCCTGCCACATCGATGCCTTTGCTCTCCAGTTCATCCATCAAGGGCCTGTCCATGACTCTCCCCAGGTACTGCCTGTCCATTTTCTCTTCATTGACCGCTACGATTAATGCCTGAAAGCCCAGCTCAACCAATTCTGTAACTATTTCCCGGCGGGACCGCCCCCAGAGGGGAAGATAGGCTTTCATCCCTGCTGCAGCACAGGCATTCTCCTGCCACTTGCGATGCCCCTCCAGGTCGATGTCTCCATAAACGCCGAACTTGATCCCTTCTTCTTTGAATTTCCGCAGTTGATCAATAAAAACCTTTTCATATCCGCCCCAGGCTGCAGACCCGACAACCAGGGGTATGCCCAGGGAAGAGGCCTGACTTTCCAGAATCCTTAAAGGGAGGGCATGCGCCCTAGAGCGCTCACCATCTTCGGAGAGCATTGTAAAAAGACAGCGCGGCTTCCCCCCGGCCTGTACCGCATGGTAGAAGGCCAGGCAGGCATCTTTCCCCCCACTCCAGGAGCAGAAAAACGAAGCTTGATTAATGCAGTGCATCGGAATTCTCCAGGCGCCCGGCCAACTGCTCCAACTCCGGGGTCTCCAGCATTTCCAGTTTCCCCTGATCACCAAAACTAGTATATGAGGACTGGATGGCCAGGGTAGCCAAAACAGGGATCCCTGTTTCCGCGCTTACCTGCTCACCCTTCGGTTTGCCGTAAGGATAGATCACCTTGCCGCATTCAGGACACTCCAGGTAAGCCATGTTTTCCACCATCCCGATGATGGGAACATTAAGGGTGTGTGCCATCCGCACCGCTTTTTTAACGATCATAATTGCCAGATCCTGGGGAGAGAAGACAACCACTACACCGTCCAGGGGAAGTGTCTGGAGCACCGTAAGTGGCACATCACCAGTTCCAGGGGGGAGATCCACAAAGAGGTAGTCCAGTCCACCCCAGTCCACATCTTCCCAAAACTGTTTGACAGCACCGGCCAACATTGGGCCCCTCCAGATTACAGCCTCATCTTCCCGTTCAAAAAAGAGGTTGAGAGACATCACCTTGATCCCCATTGCGGTCTGGGGAGGGATAATTCCTCCTTTGCCAGTGGTAATATTTCCACCTTTGAGTCCAAGCAGTCGGGGTATACTGGGTCCTGTAATATCTGCGTCAAGAATACCCACCTTATGTCCCTTTTTCGCCATGGCACTGGCCAGGAGAGCGCTAACAGTAGACTTCCCTACCCCTCCCTTGCCGCTCATCACGGCAATCACTGATTTGACATCATCTCTGACCTTGATCATACTCTTCTGTTCACAGGTTTCTTCGCAGTTTTCTGTTTTTGAAGGGCATGAATCACACATAGACTCTTTCTTTGTCACTTTTGTAGACCTCCCAAACTATAAGGTTTTCGCCAAATATTTTGGCATATGCCCATTTTCATTATTTATTGTAGCGCATTCATCATGCGAATACCACTAAAATATTATTCGACAGCCAGGACATCTCTCTCCAGATCCTTTGCTCCCATCCTATATAGAGTATGTCCAAACCTTTCTTTTCGCTTTCCGTGCTTCTGATAATACTCCAGCGCTCTGTCCAGACAGCGGAAAAGCTGATCCTCACTTTGAATCAATGTCTTGACACGCTTCCCTAACTTGGGCTTCTTGCCCATTGTACCTCCAAGAAACAGGATGCAGCCCTTTTCTTTTGCCTGCCAGGCGTTCTCCGGGCAGTTTCTGATGCACTGTCCGCACATGATGCACTTATCCTCATCCCTGTTATAAACACCTGACTCACTGCTGGAGATGGCACCGGTGGGACAGGATACCCTGCACCTGCCGCAGTCATCGCATTTTTCTGCATCCCATACGGGTACCACACCTCCCATAATTCCGGCATCATTGATCATAACCTTGGTACAGTTGTTAGGGCAGCCACAAACGGCAATTTTAAATTTTCCGGTATCCTTACCGAAATATCTTTCATCGATCCGTCTGGCCAGTTCCTTTGTTTCGATAATCCCGTTCCTGCAGGTGCCCGCTCCGGGACAGGCCATTACAGTCCTTACCCTGGGGCCTCCCGCTCCCATGAGGATACCTGACTGTTCTAGTTCAGCCACGGCTTCTTCCAATTTATCTGACGGGATATTATGAATTTCACACCCCTGCCTGGTGGTGATGTGTACAATCCCTTTCCCGTATTTTTCTGCCACACGACCGATCACCCCCAGTTCCTGCGCTTTGAAATCGCCGGCCAGTGACCTAATCCTGATCAGATAATAGTCCTCCTGCCGCTGGGGGATGATAAAAGGACTTTTTAAAAGGTCTTTTGGCATTTCCCTTCCTCCTCTCACAATTAACCCTTCATCAAACCATCCACCGTTGATGCAGTTTTTACAACCCTTACTATTTTACCAGAGGGGGACAAGACTGTTAAGCAAAGAAGTTCCGTGAAGAAGATTGCGGAGACTTTCAGGTATAAAAAATATACTTTGTTTAGTGCTTTGTAAAAACTATAATTAAGAAAAGAAATACTTGGAAGGAGCAATGAAAATGAATGCCTTTTTGTTCGCTCTGCTGGGACTGGTTTTCTGGGGGATCGCCCCGATTTTTGGGAAGATCGGGCTGGTAGATGTGGCACCGGGAATCGCCCTCTTCATGAGGAGCAGCATTATTACAGTCATTCTGCTGGTCTGGCTGCTGGCAAGCGGACAGGCGCCATGCCTGGCCGGAGTTGCCCCGCGCAGCTGGCTGTTTATCGGGTTGGAGGGAATCTGTGCCGCCCTGCTGGGACACCTGGCGTATTATTATGCCTTGAAACTGGGGGATGTATCCCTGGTCAGCCCGGTGATAGCAGCTTTCCCTGTGATCACTGTACTCCTTGCTTTTCTGCTGCTGGGGGAAAAATACACACCGGGAAAGCTTGTGGGGACTCTATTGATTATACTGGGAGTTTTTGTGATAAAAAACTAGTGCAAGGGTGCAAGGGGGACGGTTCCTGGTGCATTTCTGCGTTTAAGGGGGACGGTTCCCATATGGATGAACAGTTCAGCTGTAGTTTAACATCATCAAATTGGGCGAGTAAGTAAAAGTCCTTATCTGCGGTAACAGATAAGGACTTAGTCCGAACCCCCGATAGACGAGGATCGCAGTACCCTAGTGTTTCCATTAATATAATACCCAATATAGCCATATTGGCACTTTACCAAAGCAATAAAGCAAGCCTGGCGGTAATAGATGTCGGAAGCCGGAAATCAGAGCTCGGAAAAAGATGTACCAGTATCTTGGGCACAACAAAGCTCAGCCACACTCTATGGCACCTTTACCAAAAGCAATAATGCAAGCCTGGCCCCGTTAGATGTTAGAAAGTGGGGACGCAGCTGCCCTGGTATTTTTCTTCCAAGAACTCTTTGACCTCCGGGGACTGCAGGGCCTCACCCAGTTTCTTGATGGCCTCTTTATCCTTGTCTTTGGCACGCACCACAAGCACATTGCCAAAGGGTGAGTCCTTGGGTTCCATGAAGATGGAATCCTCGACCGGGTTGAGGTTTGCCTCAATGGCATGGTTGCTGTTGATCACACAGGCATCCAAATCATCCATTGCCCGGGGGAGCATTGCGGCATCCATCATCTGGATTTTAAGGTTTTTCAAGTTTTGTGCGATATCCTTGTCTGTTGCGGTCAGCCCAGCACCTTCCTTTAACTTGATAACGCCGGATCTCTCCAGAACCATCAGGGCACGACCACCGTTGGTGGTGTCATTGGGAATACCCACCGTGGCACCATTGGGCAGGTCTTCAATCTTCTTGTATTCTTTCGAATAAACACCCATAGGCTCATTATGAACCTGGGCTGTCCATACAAGATCTGTCTTGTTTTTCTCGTTGTACTCATCCAGGAAAGGAATGTGCTGAAAGAAGTTGGCGTCGATCTCCCCATCATTGAGCGCGGGGTTCAACAAAACATAGTCCGTAAATTCCTTGATTTCCAGTTCGATGCCCTCTTTCTCCAGCATAGGCTTCACAACTTCCAGGATTTCACCATGGGGCTTCGCTGTGGCACCTACCACCAATTTGTTATCATCCTTAGAAGCGCACCCTACCAGGCCGATCAACAGAGCAAAACAACAGATAAGTGCTAATATCCTCTTCACTGTTTACCTCCTCCTATTACTGATCTTCGCAGCCAGGGAATCCCCCAGCATCTGCACAAGCTGTACAAGAATAACCAACACAATGACAGTTATCCACATGATCCCATTCTCATAACGCTGATAGCCATAGTAATAAGCTAGTGTTCCCAAACCACCTCCCCCCACAATACCCTGCCATGGCTGAATAGCCCACCAGGTTTATAGTTGTTATAGCAACTCCCAGATTGAGAGAGGGCATAGCCTCGGGTAGCAGCACTTTACTGATCACCTGCCAGGCATTGGCTCCCATAGAAAGTGCGGCCTCAATGAGCCCCCATTCGATCTCTTTCAAGGATGTCTCTACCAGGCGGGCAACAAAGGGGATTGCCGCCAGTGTAAGGGGAACAATAGATGCAATAGTGCCGATCGATGTTCCTACGATCAGGCGTGTGAGGGGTATAATCAGGATCAGGAAAATAATAAAAGGTATCGACCGCACAGCATTAACAATAGAACCCAGAACCTGGTTAAACCCTTTATTTTCTAGAATATGGCCCTCTGATGTGGTAACCAGGATAACTCCTAGAGGAAGCCCAACAACATAGCTCAGGAAAGTGGAGATAGCAACCATGTAAATGGTCTCCCATGTTGCGATCAGAACCTTGTCCACCATCCAGGCATTGGCACCCAGATCAAACATCCTCGATCCCCTCCACTTCCAGACCATGTTCATTAAGATAATCAAGACCCTCAGCAACCTGATCAGGTGTACCGGTAAGTTCCAGTGTCAGATAACCGAATGGGGTGTCTTTGATGCGGTCTATATTTCCATATAAGATATTGGCATCCACATCAAACTTTTTAATCATAGATGAGATCAAGGGCTTTCCAGCAGACTCACCGATAAAGGAAACCCTGATCACACGTTTAATGATGTCGGATGTCTGATCAGCTGGGCGCTGCAGCAGCTGATCCGGAATCTCTCTGTTGATCACATTGCTGATAAAGCTCCGGGATGTGGCAGTTTGGGGGTTGGAAAAAATATCGATCACCCTTCCCACCTCCACAATCCGTGAATCATCGATCACAGCCACCCGGTCACAGGTTTCCTTGATCACATTCATATCATGGGTGATCAACAAAATCGTCAAGTTAAACCTGCGGTTGATGTCTTTAAGCAGGTCAAGGATAGAACGGGTGGTCTGGGGATCCAGAGCCGATGTAGCTTCATCGGAAAGCAGCAGTTTCGGTGAGTTTGCCAGGGCACGGGCGATGCCTACTCGCTGCTTCTGGCCACCGCTGAGTTGGGATGGGTAGGAATTTGCCCTATCGGTCAAGCCAACCAGATCAAGGAGTTCTTCTACTCGCTTGCTCGCATTTTTCCTTGGAACACCGGCTATTTCCAGAGGGAAGATCACATTATCGAACACATTTCTGGAAGAAAGCAGATTAAAGTGCTGAAAGATCATGCCGATCTTCTGCCTGGCAGAGCGCAGTTCCTGGGGTTCCAGAGCAGTGATCTCTATCCCATCGATAACAACTGAGCCCTTTGTGGGCTTTTCCAGCATATTGATACAGCGGATGAGTGTGCTTTTGCCTGCACCACTCAAACCGATAATCCCGAAAATCTCACCTTTTTCCACATACAGACTGACATCATCCAGGGCCACTATTTTCTGGCTCGGGGTATAAAATATTTTAGTCAGGTTGTTGACCTCAATCAATTCAAAAAGCCCCCTCTAAACAACTGTACTTAATAATTACACCCAAGCAGCACCAGCAGAGAATAAAAAACAGAGCCGGGGTCAGAGAATGTTGCGGAACCAGCACAGAGCAGTTCCTGGAAACTTCCGGCCTCCGACATCTAGCTTCCGACCTCTATTTTCAAAATAGGAATATTTATATTTCTACAACATTATTATTATATTTACAGTGTCTGCTTCCTGTCAATAATACTGTCAATTTGTTGTCAATATCTTAGTGCTGACATATCAAAAATAACCGCATGTCTGCTCTATAAAAGAAACTAAGATGGGCAACTTCCGCGATAAAAACTCTGTCCTCAATCGCGCAAACACCTTATACAGCGCCGTGTTCGTGACTTATGCATCAGTCCTGTCAATTTCTCTCTCAACTAACTCTAAAACTTTTGGAAGGCTCTTCTCCACATCGGAGGTCAGTTCCATCCCCCAGCTTATCTCTTTCGGTTCTATGCCGATAATCACCACTGATGGTGTTTTCTCCTCCAGAAGGGCAAGGTCATGCAGTACCACCAGGATCCCCAGGTCATGCAAAGAGATTGTGCCTTCAAGATACTGCTCCCCGCAATCCTCTGGTGTCAACCGGTAGACGGCCCCTGGGGGTTCTCCCCCTTTTAGGGCATCGATGATAATAATCTTCTCCGCTCCCATCATATATGGCAAAAGGTCACAGCCGGCTGTCCCCCCATCCACCAGTTCCACATCCTGAGGAAGACGCCCCTCAAGAGCGCGGATGGCATGCACACCGATGCCGTCATCCTTCATCAGTAAATTGCCAATTCCCAGTACAACTTTCTTCCCCACCGGCATCCCCCTCATCTGAACCCACAGTCTCCTCATTATACTTGGTAACATCTCAAAAAACTAGATAGACCAGGGGGAGACAGTACTGACGCATCAAAATGTTTAAAAATCTTGCGAGTACAAAAACTGGCGTTTTTATCACCGATTCCGAAGTTTTTTTGAAAAATATCCGTTCTACATGTGGTGGCACATCCTTTTCAAGCTATTTTGCTCCTTTTAACCTACTATAGCACCTTCAAATGGGCATACGGGTAGTGTACACCGTATTGAAACCGCTATGTTGAATAGAATTGCTAAGCTGCCGTTGGCCTTATTTTCCAATCATCATCCTGAACCAATCGCAGTTGGCCTGGGGATTTCATTAACTTGCGAATTCGCTTTGTATCTAAGGAATTGTAAATCATGTTTTTACGAAACTTTTCAATGAGTCTCCGAAACCCAACTTTTTTAGCATGTTCGGTTAGGCAAACCGAATGAAGCACCATTTCATTGAGCATCCGGCCAATATGCATCAAGTAGTGATATCCCTTCATTGCATTCCAGTTATGAGAAAAGATATGTTCGTAATGGTATCCTTGGTGTTTTTCTTTGAGAATGGTGTTCTCCTGAAGCCAACGCTTTCGGGCTATCAAATTGGAACGCGCGTGGATATTCGTCTTTTTGATTGGGTCACTGGAAATCCAAGCGTAACGGGTAGTTTTCGTTACCCCGCGACATGTTACAAGTTCAATCTCTTCCCAGCTTTCCTTACATATCACCACATGGATCTTTAAAATTTTAGCTCTCCTGTAACCATACTCATAATCGATATCGTTGACCCATCGAAACGTCTGCTGTCGCCCCTGCCATATTCGCTCAT
>NZ_CDRZ01000235.1 GCF_000946815.1 Syntrophaceticus schinkii
TTATTTGGCGATTGTTCTTGACTTGTATAGCAGGATGGTAGTCGGCTGGAGCATCGGTAAGCGCATGACCAAAGAGCTGGTTATTGATGCACTTGAGACCGCTGTTAAGAGGCGCAATCCCGCTCCGGGGCTTATTTGCCACTCGGATCGCGGGAGTCAATACTGCAGCCATGCCTATCGAGAATTACTGCAGAAGCACGGTTTCTTATGTAGCATGAGCCGCAAAGGTGAGTGCCAGGATAATGCCTGTGCGGAGACATTTTTTCATAGTTTGAAGGTTGAATGGATATATGGAGAACCGTTGAAATCCAGATATCAGATGAAACAGGAAGTCAGGGAATACATCGAGGTGTTTTATAATAGGCAGAGACTGCATTCTAAAAATGGATATCTCTCGCCTTGTGATTTTGAAAGAGTTAATCAGTCCAGCTTCTTATTGTCCGCTTAGGCTTGACCAGATCATGCAGCCCATACAAAAAGAAGTAGACGAGGAGTGGAAAAAAACTGCGGAAGAAAGAATCAGCGAGATAAAAACAGGTAATGTCAAGGTCATTCCCGGGAATGAAGTTTTTAACGAAATAAAGGATAAGTATGGCCGATGAAGTGCTCTTTCCATCCAAAAGCAAAAGACGAGTTCCTAGAAGCCATCGACTACTATAAATCATGCGGTACAGATCTTGATTTGGAATTTGTCAATGAAATCTATTCTACAATACAACGAATAATCCAATTTCCCACCGCTTGGTCTAGGTTTTCCGAAAACACACGGAGATGTTTAACTAGACGTTTCCCGTTTGGTATCATTTATCACCTTATGGAAGATAAAGATGAAATAGTAATAATCGCCGTTATGCAGGTTAATAGAAAGCCGGATTATTGGAAAAAGCGATTAAAGTATTAAGTAGAAGATAGGGCTTTTAGAAACTGTAATTGCTTCCAGTGAATATAATAAATACACAATTGTACGTGGCGGTGAAAATGGAACAGAAAATATATCATATCGATGATATAAAGGAAATGCTCCGTCCAATCTTTGAAGAGCCCCTGTGTATCGCGCGGTATTGTTTGGGTCTTACGCAAAAGGTAACGCAACAGAGGATAGTGATATTGATATTGTCATTGACTGTAAGGGAGAACTTCTAAACGTGTCCTATTACGGAATGCTAGAGGACATCAAAACACAACTTGACAAGCCTGTAGACCTGTTTGAAATATCCGAATTTAGCAGGAGCGAAGCCATGCGTTCGGCGGTTGAAAAGGAGGGCATTGTTCTATATGAAAAGTAGGAGTAGGTATATTGTTTTGGGCACATCACATTTACTTGTTACCCGCGGTCTTTTTTGCCTGTTTTGGTTATATATAGTATAGAGGATAAGTAGTAATGGGAGTGGCCCTTTTCTCTTTTATATTCTAGGCCGCAGTGGAGGGGAGTGCTAATGGACATAAGGAGTATATGGGATCGGGTAAACAGGTATTATCCGGTAGTATTAGAATTGCCATTGTTGCTTCTAATAGTTTTTGCCTTTTGGTATTCTAGCACACATTACACTTTAATGCCTGCTCGGATACCAACTCACTTCGGATTAAATGGAATGCCGGATGCTTGGAGCACCAAGAGTTGGGGCTATGTATTATTATTACCGGTGTTAACGCTCATTTCCTATATCATGTTTTCGGGGTTGATACTACGGCTGTCTATTCGCGGGCCTTGGCAATTGAAGCCAACAGAAAAGGCGGAGGTGTTGCACCGGGTAAGCATCCAAGGGTTCTTTTTTGTTAAGTCGACAATAGTGCTTGCTCTAACATATTTAACTTATGGTAGTACCCAAGTTGCTCTTGGCAGAGCAAGCGGCTTGGGGTGGTTAAATAATGTCCTCATTTTCATGGTAGTGGTGGCTAGCTTAGCGATAGCTGCAAGAATCATTATTTTAAGCAGGAATGACCGCAATGGCTGTGGCAAAATGTAGTTTTAGCCGGCTTAAAATATCGTATACTCGAAAGTTAGCCAAGTAGCGGGAACAGAAAACAGATACGAGGTGGATATAAAGTGAATGGAATTCCGGAATTATTCGTAACTAATACGTTGACCGGGGCAATACTGTTAGCATTGAGCATCCCGCTAGTTAAAAATGCTGTAAAAATGAATTATATTTATGGTATAAGAATAGAAAAAGCCCTTGAATCAGAAGAGAACTGGTATAAGATCAATAATTTCGCAGGTAAAAGGTTAATATTTTGGTCAATTATTCTCGTATGTGTCGGCATATTCAATTATTTTATTAATATCGATAAAAACCCGGTTTTATTTAATATATTTGCTCTAGCACCAGGCATTATTATAATTCCGTGGATCATTGAAATTCACGTCTTTGCCAAAAAGCTCTAAAAACAAATTTATCGAAAACCCTCAAAGTATTACCCAAAGTGCCTATTGACCTTTAGACCTCCAAATGCAGAACACAACTTTGTAGAAATCAAACAAGGATATCTCTGAAAAACCATCTAGTAGTTTACATAATTATTTATAATCACAAAATTGTTCTCGGTGAAGGGGAGGGGCTTAACCCTTATCTATCAAGGGTTTAATGCCTTTTTTTGTTATGGATAAGGGAAGATGGTTTAATAGCATGTTAATCCGGCTCATTTATATTTTTAACCGACAAGGTATTACATTTGATATTATCAATACCTATATTAACAGGATTTTACTCACTAAATGGTGAAATTAAGTAAGTTAGAGAGGAGGGCTTTTGTGAACAAAAAGAATATGACAGAGGCAGATATCAGGACGAAATATATTACACCAGCCATTGAGTCTGCTGGTTGGGATAAAATGACCCAGCTCCGTGAGGAATACACCTTTACTGCCGGCCGCATTATTGTCCGTGGAAAACTGATGGCAAGAGGAAAGAAGAAAAGGGTAGACTACCTTCTGCTGCTAAAGCCAAATATACCGCTTGCTATTATTGAAGCAAAAGACAATCACCATAGTGTAGGTGACGGTATGCAGCAAGCTCTTGCTTATGCCGATAGTTTAGATGTTCCCTTCGCCTTTTCTTCTAATGGAGATGCCTTTTTGTTTCACAATAGGATAACTGGTATTGAAACCGAGCTTTCTCTTAACAAGTTCCCCTCTCCTGTAAAACTATGGGATTATTACAAACAGGGAAAAGACATTTCCGATCAAGAAGAAAATATTATTATAGAGGATTATTTCTTTGACCCCAATAGCCCCAAAACACCAAGGTATTATCAAATGGTTGCCATAAACAGGATTATTGAGGCTATCGCCAAAGGGCAGGATAAGATACTCTGTGTTTGTGCCACGGGCACAGGTAAGACATATATCGCCTTTCAGGTTATCTACAGACTTTGGAAATCTAAAACGAAAAAAAAGGATACTCTATTTGGCTGACAGGAACATCTTGATAGATCAAACAATGATAAACGATTTCAAGCATTTTGGAAGCATTATGACCAAGGTTAAACATAGACAAGTAGATAAATCCTATGAAATCTATATGGCACTTTACCAGGGTCTTACAGGCAGTGAAGAATGGCAGAACATATATAAGCAGTTCAGCCCCGACTTTTTTGATCTGGTGATAGTAGATGAATGTCACAGGGGGAGTGCAAAAGAAGACTCTGCCTGGCGAGAGGTTCTTGAATACTTCTCATCCGCTACGCAGATTGGACTTACTGCTACTCCTAAGGAAACGAAAGATGTCTCTAATATAGAATATTTCGGGGAGCCAATCTATACTTATTCTCTCAGGCAGGGTATTGCTGACGGCTTTCTTGCACCTTATAAGGTGATTAGGGTTTCTATTGACAAGGATGTTGAGGGTTGGAGACCTACTAAAGGGCAGATTGACCAGTACGGTTTTGAGATTGAGGACAAAGAGTATAATTTATCTGATTTTGACCGTAATTTGGTTCTTCAAAAACGGACACAGCTGGTAGCAGAAAAAGTCACAGAGTACCTTCAAAAGACGAACCGCTTTCAGAAGGCAATTGTATTTTGTATTGATATAGAGCATGCCGAAAGGATGCGGCAGGCACTGAACAACCTTAACGCTGACCTGGTGAAAGAGAATCATAAATATATAATGAGGATTACAGGAGACAACGAAGAGGGGAAGGCCGAGCTAGATAATTTTATCGACCCATATAGCAAATACCCTGTCATTGCCACTACTTCTAAGCTGCTGACCACTGGGGTCGATGCACAAACAACCAAACTGATTGTGCTGGACACCGTAATTAATTCGATGACAGAATTCAAACAGATTATCGGAAGGGGCACACGTATCCGGGAGGACTGTGACAAGTTCTACTTCACCATTATCGATTTCAGGAATGCCACCAGACTCTTTGCGGACCCCAGTTTTGATGGGGAACCTGTCCAGGTTTACGAGCCTAAGGAAGATGAAGATATAGTTCCTCCGGAAATTGATTATACAGATATTGATGATCATGGAGATTACGAAACAAGTTCAACAGACGAAGACCTGCCCGTTGGCAGGGAAAAACTAGGCGATCAAAAGCCGGCAAAATATTATGTCAACAATGTTGAAGTTAAAGTACTTAACCAGCGGGTACAGTATTTAGACAGGGACGGAAAGCTGATAACTGAAAGCTTAAAAGACTACACCAGGAAAAACATAAAAGAAGAATTTGCTTCAATAGACGACTTTATTAAAAAATGGAACAGTGCCGAGAAAAAGCAGGTTATTATTGATGAGCTGCGAGAAAATGGAGTCTTTTTCGAAGAACTTCAGGAAGAGGTCGGAAAAGATTTTGACGCATTTGATCTGATATGCCATGTTGCCTTTGATATGCCCCCCTTCAACCCGTAGAGATAGAGCTAATAATGTAAAGAAAAAGAACTACTTTGGGCAGTATTCGGAAACTGCCAGGAAAGTTATTGATGCCTTACTTGATAAATACGCTGACGAGGGGCTTGAAGATATTGAAACTGCTTCTGTGCTGACACTTGAACCTTTTATCAAATACGGTTCCCCCGCAAAGATCATTAAAGAATTTGGGGGCAAAAAGAAATTTAACAAATTTATCAAAGAACTAGGGTATAGATTATATGCTTAAAAAGCCTGAAAGCATCGGAAAGGGAGAGCGGAATGACGATTCAAACACACATCAAATGTTTGCAGGATATTATGCGGATGGATTCCGGAGTTGACGGGGATGCTCAGCGTATTTCGCAGCTTGTTTGGATGATATTTTTAAAGATTTATGACTCAAAAGAAAGTGATTGGGAGGCAATAGACGATAACTACCAATCAATCATTCCTGAAGAACTGCGTTGGCGCAATTGGGCTGCTGATGATGAAGGGATTACAGGAGAAGAACTTCTAGATTTTGTTGATAATAAGCTTTTTCCTGGCCTTGGTAATCTACCAATTGACGAAAACACTGACCCCAGGTGTGTTATTGTAAAGTCCGTATTCAATGATACTTATAATTACATGAAATCGGGGACTTTACTACGCCAGGTGATTAATAAGCTGAACGAAATCGACTTTGAAAGCTACGAAGACAGGCATGCCTTCAATGACGTCTATGAAAACATTTTAAGAGACCTTCAGAGCGCCGGTAACGCCGGGGAATTTTATACTCCAAGACCAGTGACACAGTTCGTTATCGATATGCTTAATCCTAAAATTAACGAGAAAGTTGCTGACTTTGCCTGTGGGACGGGAGGCTTCCTTGTCTGTGCACTAAAGCACAATACGCCTAAAACTGTTGATGAAAGAGAACGGATCCAAAAAAATATCTTTGGTATAGAAAAGAAGGGACTACCTTACTTACTCTGTGTCACCAATATGATCCTGAACGATATAGATGTACCGCAGATCAATCATAACAACTCCTTGATGCATTCCATCAAAGGATATCAGGAAGAAGATAAATTTGATGTCATTGCGATGAATCCTCTTCGGCGGGATGGAGGAAGATATAATATTAGCGAATTTCCCTAAAAAGTTCCAGACCAAGGAGACAGCCGATTTATTCATGGTCTTGATTATGTACAGGTTAAAGCGGGGGGGAAGGGCCGGTGTAGTCCTTCCAGATGGTTTCCTCTTTGGCGAGGGTGTCAAGACTGAAATAAAAAAGAAACTATTATCAGAATTTGACCTACATACTATCGTTAGGCTTCCAAATGGGGTGTTTGCCCCATATACAGGAATTTCTACAAATCTACTGTTTTTCGATAATGCAAAGCCTACGGAAAAAATAGATTTTTATCAAGTACCTCTGCCAGAAGGACTTAAAAATGGGTTTACAAAAACCAGGCCATTTAAAATGGAACATTTAGAAGGAGCTAAAAAATGGTGGGATAATCGAGACAATGGTGATCTTAACGCTTACACAGTAACTATAGAAGAAATAAAAAAAAGTAGGATATAACCTAGATTTTAAGAACCCCAATATTAACAACGAAGAAAAAGAATACAGCCTGAATGAATTACTAGATAATATGAGCAAAAAAGCGGAAAACATAAACATATTAATAAGGAAATTAGAAGATGCACTGGAAGGAGTTGAAGAATAATTTGAATACCGAAGATTTAAAAAACAAAATTCTTCAACTTGCCGTACAGGGGAAATTGGTAGAGCATGACCCAAATGACGAACCGGCCAGTGTACTTTTAAAGAAAATTCAAAAAGAAAAAGAACGGCTTGTTAAAGAGAAAAAGATTAGAAAGTCAAAGCCATTACCACCTATTACGGAGGATGAAATACCGTTTGAATTGCCTAATGGGTGGGAATGGGTAAGACTTAAAGATGTTGGGTATGATTTTGGGCAAAAAAAACCAGACAAAAAATTTACCTATATTGATGTTGGTTCTATTAATCAAGAGAAGAGCGTTTTAGGAGAAAATAATAATATATTGAACCCTGAAAATGCACCCTCGAGGGCAAGAAAAATAGTAGCTAACGGAACGGTAATATACTCAACAGTTAGACCTTATTTACTCAATATAGCAATTATAGATCAGGACTTTATATATGAACCTATTGTTAGTACAGCATTTGCAATAGTACACCCTTATAATGGTATATTTAATAAATACATATATTACTGTTTAAAAAGCAATTTTTTTTATTGATTATGTTCAATCTCAAATGGTCGGAATGGCTTATCCAGCAATAAATGAAAGTAAGTTTTTCAATGGGCTTATACCTCTTCCTCCCACAAATGAACAAAAACGCATAGCAGAAAAAGTAGATGAATTATTTGCAATTATTGAAAAACTTGATAACAATAAAGATGAACTGCTTAAAACTATTGAAAATACAAGAAATATGATTCTCCAATCAGCTATACAAGGCAAACTTGTACCACAAGACCCAACAGATGAACCAGCAAGCATACTATTAGGGAAAATAAAAGAAGAAAAAGAGAAATTGATAAAAGAGAAGAAAATTAGAAAGTCAAAACCATTACCACCTATTACTAAGGATGAAATACCGTTTGAGATACCAGAGGGGTGGGAGTGGGTGAAGTTGGGGGAAATTGGTGATTCAATTATTGGTTTAACTTATAAACCATCAGATATTACTAAGAATGGAGTACCTGTTCTCAGGGCAAATAATATTAAAGACGGAGCAATAAATTATGAAAATTTAGTAAGGGTAAATATAAAAATAAAAAATGATTTAATTTTAAAAGATGGTGATTTACTTATATGTGCCAGAAGCGGAAGTAAACATTTAGTAGGAAAATCAGCTTTAGTGAAAAATACAAAAGAGATGTTTACATTTGGAGCTTTTATGACTGTTTATAAAAGTAACTTTAATGAATTTGTTTATCATTTTTTAAATTCAAATGTTTTCAGGTTTCAATTAGGTGAATCTAATACAACAACAGTAAATCAATTGACACAGAAAATGTTAAGGAATATACTGATACCTTTTCCGCCGTTTGCAGACCAAAAACGCATAGTAGAAAAAGTAGATGAATTAATGTCTTTATGCGATGAATTAGAGAAATATATTGTTGTATCCAAGTAGCACTCGAAATGCAAAGGTACCGTTTACCACCCGACTTTTGTCGAATACGGTCGTTAACTTGATACTTAATCATTGATAGTGATCCACCTTGATCTACTGTTTAGTTGCCCCAGTGGTCATGGTACTATCAGAACCAGAAATTATACATAAAAGTCCTGGATGACAGTCAGTTCGCCAAGGCATTGATGGATATGATGATGGTGGAAGTGTACGATAGGCTTAACCAGATTCCTAGATAGCAGGGGGTTTAACTAATTTAACTAAAATGACGGTTAGTCAGGGAACCGTTTATAGGACGCTTTTCTGCCATATTGTTTTTCAGAGAGTATTTTGTAGGGAAATCAAAGGGAGATACAATGTGAAATGGTAATCCATGGCCAAGCCTTACTAATTCTAGGAATACCAATTTGGGTATTGATCAGATCGATGATAGTTTGTTTTAATAAACGAAAGGGATATAGGATTTCTTTAAAGAGAGAATCCTTATTATTCGTATTTTACGTTTATGTGCTTTGTGTTATATCAATCACACTGTTTCCGCTATATATAACCGACAGACATAATGTTATTTTATCTGCTAATTTAATACCAGTTGTAGGAACAATAAATGGAGTTGTAAATTCAATCAATGATCCCTATATGCGTAATTATATGATAAAATTTTGGGTCAGAAATATTGGAGGAAACACGGTATTATTACTACCCATGGGAATATTTCTGCCATTAATATGGAGTAAATTCAGGAGGGCAGGGAAGGTAACGCTGTTTGCTTTTCTTTTTTTCTTTAACTATAGAAATTCTGCAGCTTTTATCTTGTTATTTAGGAAATATGGGGAGAGCTTTTGATATAGATGATATTCTGCTTAATACCCTGGGTGCTTTTATTGGTATAACTCTTTACACTCTCTATACAAATAAGATAAATCCAAAACACAAACCAGAATATGAAAAAGAAGAAGCCACATAATCATAAAATTACTCCCTCTGTTTAATGTCCTTATCCTCTGTAAACTTTTGGCCACTTAAAAAAAAAGCATAATTGGACGCAGTTTATAGCTTCCAAAGGCAATACGATTTGATGAAAGAGAACCCTCCCGTTCGCTAATATTCGACAAAAGTCGGGTGGTTGCATATGGTTATACACGAGGAAGCAAGGGCAGGGATACCGGGTAGTGCGGCCGAGCCAGGTCGTATCATATAACGGGTGAGACCCCAATCCAGTAAGGTTTTTTTGAATTTAAAGTCAGGCTTCTTCCAGCAGGCTAAGTAAATCCGTGGTCAACTTCCCATAACGAGGATTACTGCGTTCCCGTACCCGGGGAATGTTAACTTCGATTTCTTTTTTGATTCGACCGGGACTGCTGCTCATCAGGATAATGCGATCTGCCAGATAGACGGCTTCATCAACACTATGGGTAACAAATAGTATAGTCTTCCTGTTTTGTTCCCAGATCCGCAGAAGTTCCTTTTGCATAAGAATACGGGTATAAGCATCCAGGGCACCGAAGGGCTCATCCATTAAGAGTACATCAGGATTGTTAGCCAGAGCCCGTGCAATAGCCACCCGCTGCTGCATGCCACCGGAAAGTTCATATGGAAAGGCCTGACCAAAGTCACTCATACCGATCATATCCAGATATTCCTGAGCTACAGCCATCCGCTTGGCTTTTGGCATACGGGCAAATTCTAACCCCAAGGCTATATTATCCAATACATTGAGCCAGGGCATCAAGGAATAGCTTTGAAAAACCATGCCGATTTCCTGACAGGGCTGGGTATGTTCTCGCCCGTTATAAAACACGGTACCGCAGCTAGCCTTCTCGAGACAGGCAATGATACGTAAAAGAGTTGATTTACCGCAACCGGAAGGCCCCAGAATACAGACAAACTCATTTTCAGCCACACTAAGATTCAGATCAGATAAGGCATTGATTTCCAAATCATTTTGACTTTGAAACACTTTACCCAAATTGTCTACTAATATTTTATTCTCCATAAGTTCCCTACCTTGCTTTACTTTCCCAGGGGAAATACTTGTTAGCAATTATTCCAAATACACTGTCCAGAAGAGCGCCCACCCCACCGATACAAATCATACCGGTAATTACCAAATCAATTCTGGCCAACTCGTAGGCATGGGTGATAAGATAGCCTACGCCGGCCAAACTGCCGGGAAGCATCTCCGCCCCGACCAGGCACGACCAGCCGATTGCCAGACCTACTCTCATTCCATTGATAATGCTGGGAGCGGCAGCAGGTATGAGGACTTTAAAGAAGATATCCTTTTCACTGGCGCCCAAAACACGGGCAGAATCGATAAGTGTTTGTTGGACACTTTGGACTCCAAACATAACGTTGGCAATCACTGGGAAAAAACTGCCCATACCAATCAGGAAGACCATCGCAATTTTAAAATTACCCCAGAACACATACTGCTGGCCAAAAGGCATATTAAATAGCGTAGCTATACTCGCCATACCAAAGATAGCAAGAGCCAGTGGTTGCCAGGCCAAGGGCGGAATAGGTCTAAAGATATTGATAAAGGGTTCAAATATTTGCTGGATAGTTTTATTGTAGCCCATCAATACCCCCAGCGGTACCGCAATAAGCACACCTACAGTGTAACCGCTAAGAACCCGTATCAAACTAACTCCAATATTGCGTGGTATGGAGCCCAAACCAATAAAGTTATCGGTAGCATGTACAAAATTCTCCAATACCCTGCCGATGGTAGGCAATACTGCTGCATTTTGCACCTGCGAGGCGGACAGCTGCCAGACTATCAGAAGTAGAACGGGTAGAATAAGAGAAAGAATTAGTTTATTAAACGTTTTTTGCATATGGTAATCCTCTTCTTCTATTTTCTCGCCAAGCTACGCACAAACAGGCAGGTACACTATTCGCTCTGAAGACTCAATCAAATAGTGTACCTGCTCATTTTACTTATGTTTTTTTAGTGAGCGTTAGCTTTTTCTACAAAAGAAAATTCAAAGAGTTCGTTTTTCACTGTATCGTAATTAGCATCCTTGAGACGGTCGGTGAATTTACCCAGGTTTTTTATAGCATTAAAGTATTTTTCGATACCGTCCACCCATTCCTGGGACGGCTCGGAGGTATAGACGATATTGGAAGCCAGGATGACATCTTTTTCAACACCGATTAGGGCTGAATTGATTTCAGCAAATTTTTCCCGGTCAGCATTGGCATAGTCTATGCAATCAACAACTACACTTACTAGAGCTTCAGTAACTTCGGGATATTCTTCGACTGCTTTGTTTGTGCCTGCCAGTACACAGCAGGGGAAATTGGTCCATTGTCCTTGCGGCGGGAAATCTTCTAACTTCAGTACGATTTTACCCATTCCCTGAGCAACTGCATTTTCTTGTGCGGGGGAAGTTCCAGCCCAAGCGTCAACTGCACCACTTCTGATAGAGCCAAGCAGGTTTTGGAACCCTTTGAGGTCAACCATCAAAACATCGGCACTCATATCGCCTGGATCCTCGGTAACCTTAAAGCCAGCATCCTTAAACATTGACTCGCAAAGAATACGGGGACCGCTAATAGCTGAGGGATAGCCAAACTTAAATGGTGTCGGAGAATCTTCAATATATTTCTTTAAGTCATCATAACCGTAGAAACTAACTTCTGGCCCCATAACTATTGAAACTCCACCACCTTGTAGTGGCGATAAAATCTTGACATCAGTGCCAACATCATAAGCTGATTGCATCGCTGAATTGGAACAAAAACAGAAATCCAAATGCCCCTGGCCCATCATAGTAGCACATTCCGCCCCGGTTTTACCGGTGATAACATTAAACTTAGCAATTGCTTTATCATTCTTAATTAATTCAAACTGGGATTCGCTTACAGGATTGATGCGCATAGTTTTATCAGCAAAGGCTTCAACATCCTTCATAGCAACATTAAGCAGGCAACAGTGTAGATCGTTCCCGTAGGCAACAGACATAGGTATTTGCGCATCACTGCTGCCTGTTTCATTACCACCACACCCGCACAGAGAAAACAGCATGGTCAACATCAAGACCATTGCAAAGATCTTTTTCATTATTATCCATCCCTTCTCCAAATTAAAACCGGTTATGGTTTGTCTGCAGCCAAACCATAACCCCCACTTATACATTATATTAAATATTAGCATTACATTAACATGCAGTCAATTATATTATTATATAAATAACATATCGTTATAACAGTTCAGAAGTGTATCCGACACTCTATACTATAAAATTACTCTAATAGATGTTAACATTAAGTGGTACATTCCTTCGTTCTGTTTTAGGGATAAAATTTGAACCGTGGCATATTCGCTATGTTGGGTTGCCGCGAAATAATTTATAAAGAAGGATTAACACTTGAAGAGTATATCAGCAGTACAAACCCCTCTGAAGTTCTTTTTCGTTGCTTAAAACGCAAATTTGAGCGTCGTTTTTTGACGAGTTCCGAGGATGCCAGGGGAAAGTCCAGTTATCTAAAATGAAGCCCAAATTATTAAGACATATTTATCCTAATATCAGAGAACAGCGATAAAGTGTTTTCCGTAAGCTGAAGATCATTTGCATAATTAACAAGAAGGAAGCAAAAAGAACGTCCCTTTGCTTCCCTTATTGTCGCCTCTCACTCCCAATGACGGGGGGAGAGGATTTTTTTCTTGCTTTTTATGACGTAAATGATGCATACTGATTGACATATGGATTATTTATTGACATGACAATCATCACGGAAGGATAAATAGCGAGAAGGGGAACCCCTATGGCACGCCCGCCAAGTCCCCCTTCCCTAAAAACACTGAAATGAATCTTACTCGAAACTCCTTAAACTGTTCCAGTCTTATCTTGAATTATTTGCAGTACGGTTGTCCGGAAAACCTATCGACCAGTGGAATGACCCATCCTGTAACGCTATAGCGGAAAGCTACACCGGCACGGGCAATTACAA
>NZ_CDRZ01000236.1 GCF_000946815.1 Syntrophaceticus schinkii
GTTGGGATTCCTTCAATGAAAGCTGTGAGTTACAGAAGGCTGTAGAAAATTACAAGGAACGCTTTGGGTTTTATCCCGAAGCAATCTTAGCAGATAAAATCTACCGCAACCGGGATAATCGTTCATATTGCAAGAAAAATGGCATCAGATTAAGCGGTCCACCGCTGGGACGCCCACCCCGGGATGAGCCGACCAAATAAAGAGCTTGAAAAACGAAGATATGAAAGAGCGCAACGAAATCGAAGGTGGTTTTGGAGTAGGCAAACGCAGATATGGCCTAGCCCGGATCATGGCGCGCCTGAAAGAAACAGCTGAAAGCGTAATCATGTTACAGTTCCTGGTAATGAATTTGGATCGGAGGCTGCGGTCTCTTTTTTGCCATTTTTTATACACCCTTTTGGAAGGTATATTTGGTCAAAAAGCAGATAAAAAACAATCTGCTATGTTTTTTAAACCCTTAAGAGTTAACTTTGGCAGTTATTAAATTGTCTAAGAGCGGTTATAAATATTTTGGGGACTGTTCAGCAAGCCCTACATACTAACTACCAAAGGGAGAGTGATGACACATCAATATTACTTTAAACTGGATACTATAGGGGGGTTATATGTTGAATAGCAATCGACCATGCGGATGGGCAGGAACAATTTCGTCTTTTTTAAAAATAGAGAAACCTAAAGATGAATGGTTAGTGTCCCTAAAAAAGCATCATAAACGTTGCATGGGTGAGTCTGCTAAATCAAGCCAAATCAGTGCTTGGCGCGATACATATAAAATAATATCAAATACATTAGAGGAACTAAAAAAGACCAAGCCTGGATCCGCCAACTGGTCCATTATCTTTGAATATGAGCTTCCGAGAGAGCGCGGACGCCGACCCGATGTCTTGATCCTAGCAGAGTATAGCATTTTGGTCTTGGAATTTAAAGGCTACAACTATCCACTACAGGCTCATTTAGACCAAGTAAAAGCCTATTCCCGCGACCTGAAGAATTACCACGCAGGATCCCATGATGCCGAGATTATGTCAATACTGGTTCTTGCTAGCTCCCATTCCAAAGAAGTAGAAAACATTGAGGGTACATTTGTTGTCTCTCCGAACTCTCTTATCAAAGCAATTAATAATCTTATTACCGAAGAACATGATTTATCTATTAATTTAGAGGAATGGCTGGCAGCGGATTATTCACCCCTTCCCTCACTGGTAACTGCAGCACGTACCATTTTCCAAAATGAGCCTTTGCCTCAGATTAGGAGAGCCCGAAGTGCGGGTATCCCAGAAACCATTGAAGAATTGGTCAGAATTGTTGAGCTAGCTCATGACAGGAAAGAAATGCACATAGCCCTGGTTACTGGGGTTCCAGGTTCAGGAAAGACTTTAGTTGGCCTCCAATTTGTTTATGCTAACCATTTTAATGACGAAGGTAGCAGCCGCAGGGCTGTCTTTCTTTCTGGAAATGGTCCTCTAGTAAAGGTTTTACAACATGCTTTGCGCAGCTCGGTTTTCGTACAGGATATTCATGGCTTTCTAAAACAATACGGAGGAAACCAAAACCGGGTACCTGAAGAACATATCTGGGTTTATGATGAAGCTCAACGCGCATGGGATGCCGATCGGGTAAAAAAGAGCCCACGTGGAAAATCAATTTCGGAACCGGAAGATTTTCTATTAATTGCGGAACGATTAGGGGACTGGGCATTTATGGTAGGGCTGATTGGTGAAGGTCAGGAGATAAGTTGGGGGGAAGAAGCGGGGCTTGCCCAGTGGAACCAGGCTATTAAGAGTGTAGATCTCTCCTGGATTGTACATTGCCCGACTCATGTAGCAGATTTATTTACGGCTGCTAGTCAGGTTTATTCGAACGACTCTTTGAACTTAACGACGAGCTTACGAACGCATCTAGCGGAAGATGTACAACTATGGGTATCACAATTATTGGAGGAAGAAATACAATTAGCAGAAGGGACTGCAGCGGAAATATTTAACCAGGGTTTCGATATGTATATTACTCGGGATCTGGAAGTAGCTAAAGCATATGTCCAGTGTCGCTACCAGGGAGAATTAGATAAACGTTATGGACTATTGGCATCATCTAAAGCCAAGAATTTAAGTAAATATGGGATTGCAAACGGCTACATTTTCACTAGAAATCTTCGCGTAGGTCCATGGTATAATGACCCACCATATTCCGATCGTTCTTGCTGTCAACTACGCAATGTTGCAACTGAATTTGAATGCCAAGGGTTAGAATTGGATTTACCTATTATTGGCTGGGGAGATGATTTGCGATGGTCCAATAACTTGTGGCAAAGTTCCCCTCAAGGTCGTTCCAAAGCTCGTGATTACCATCAATTAGTAATTAACAGCTACCGGGTTCTACTAACCCGGGGAAGAGATGGATTTGTAATATTTGTTCCGCCAACGGCACAGATGGATGAAACATATAGCGTTTTGACTGAGGCAGGTTTATCTATATTATGTGACAGGTGTCTCGTTTAGGAGGAATTACTTTTGTCTACCCAAAAAATAACCCTTGCTCAACTAGAGAATTTTCTTTTCAAGGCTGCCGATATCCTGCGGGGCAAGATGGATGCCTCGGAGTATAAGGAATTTATATTTGGCATGTTGTTTCTCAAGCGTTTGTCTGATGAGTTTGATCTCAAGCGTGAACAATTGAGAAGGGAATATGCACATCTCAAAGATTCGCCAGAACTTATTGCGGAAATACTTGAAGACAAAACATCCTATGGTGAAACCTTCTTTGTCCCACCCCGTGCCCGCTGGCATGAGCCCTGGGTCGACGAGGATGGTGAACTTGTTCCGGCGTTGAAGGATCTAAAATATGATATAGGCAACATGCTTAACAAGGCGATTGCTGAAATTGAAGATGAAAATGATGCCCTAGCTGGGGTACTTAAAAACAACATTGATTTTAACGCAGTCAAAGGCAAAACCAAGATTCCTGACCAGAAGTGGAAAGACCTGCTGGATCATTTTAATGATCCTAAATTTGTGCTGGTCAATGACAATTTCGAGTTTCCGGATCTGCTGGGTGCAGCCTATGAATATCTGATCAAATACTTTGCAGACAGTGCGGGCAAGAAAGGTGGAGAGTTTTATACCCCTGCCGAAGTTGTGCGCTTACTTGTACAGCTTACTAAACCCGAGGCGGGAAATGAAATCTACGACCCTACAGTTGGTTCCGGCGGTTTTCTTATTCAGTCCTATCAGTATGTGGAGGAGCAGGGGGAAGACCCCAACGATCTCGCTCTTTACGGCCAGGATTCCAATGGTACCGTGTGGTCGATCTGCAACATGAATATGATCCTTCATAACATCACCCGCTTTACTATCGAGAACGGGGACACTCTGGAAAACCCGCTGATTTTAGAAGACGGCCGGGTACGTCAGTTTGACCGTGTCTTAGCTAATCCGCCTTTTTCACAGAACTACAGTCGCGCCAACATGAAATTTCCTGAACGTTTCCGCGAATGGTGTCCCGAAAAAGGCAAAAAAGCCGACCTGATGTTTGTCCAGCACATGCTGGCCAGCCTCAAGCCCCGTGGTCGTATGGCTACCATCATGCCCCACGGTGTGCTCTTTCGCGGTGGCAAGGAAAAGCTGATTCGAGAAATGTTAATCAATGATGATGTGATTGAGGTTATTATAAGTCTGCCCCCGGGACTTTTTTTACGGCACTGGCATACCCGCCTGTGTGCTGGTTTGCAATAAAAGCAAGCCGGATGCTCTGCACGACAAGATATTATTTATCAATGCCGACCGTGAATATGCTGAAGGCAAGGCCCAGAACAAACTTCGGCCCGAAGACATTGAAAAGATTGACTTTGTCTTCACTAACAAACGAGAGGTTCCTAAATACAGCCGCCTGGTAAGCAAAGATGAAATCATAGAAACCCATGACTACAACCTCAATATCCGCCGTTATGTGGACAATACTCCAGATCCTGAACCAGAGGATGTACAGGCACACCTGATTGGCGGCATACCTGAGGCAGAAGTGGCCGCTCATGCTGGAGATTTTGCCTGTTTTGGGGTTCAGCCCGAAACACTCTTTGTTCCCCTGCGTTCCGGCTATCTTGACTTTTGTGAATCCATCACTGACAAGCGAACTATCAAGGATACCTTGGAAGCTGACCCGGCGCTTCAGCAGACACTTGCTGATCATTTTGCCGCGCTAGAAGACTGGTGGGCAGTGGCCCAAGACGACTTAACCGGGCTGCAAAATGGCGACAAGATACCTGAAGTACGCCGCACGATGTTGACAACACTCAAAAACAAGCTGATTCCCCTGCGTGTATTGGATGAGTTTAAGAGCGCTGGAGTGTTTGTGAACTGGTGGCAGAAGATACGTTACGATCTTAAGACGATTATCTCCACCGGCTGGCACCACAGCTTAATTCCTGATGACTATCTAATTGCAGAGTTTTTCCAGGTAGAGGCTGATCAGATAGAAGAATTGGATGCTCAGATCAGTGAGGCGCAAAGCGAGCTGGATGAGGCAGTGGAAACAGCGCAGGAAGTGGCTGGCTATGAGCCCGATGAAGACGAGAATGTTACTGTAACGGTTATCAAAAGGGTTCTTAAAGATTTAATTGACGACCTCAAGGACAGTAAAGGAAAATCTGCTGGTAAAGAGCTTGCAGCCCTAAAGGAACAAGATGAAACCATCAAGGCTATTGAAAAACGCATTAGGGACAGCAGGGCTGCCTTGAGAGCCAAAAAGAATGAACTGGAAATCAAAATACAGCTTAAGCGCCTGGGTAGCGATAGTTTCAAGGCCGAAAACCGAGAGCTGATCCGGCAGATAGATGCCCAGTTAGCTCAGTTGGATAGCAGCAAAAAGGCAGACAAGAGGAAGATCAATGCCCTGAACAGGGATAACACCGTGCTGCAAACACGCCTGGATGAGACCGACGGTATGCTTACCGCTATCGGTGGACGGCTTAAAGAGGAAGAAGCTCGTCAACTGATCCTGAAAAAGCTTTATGATATGGCAAATTATGAACTGAACCGTTACCTAAATGCTGAAAAGCGTGAGTTGATCAAGGTGGCGGAAAATCTTTGGGATAAATATGCTATCTCTAGCCGCGAACTGGAAAGGGAGCGAAATGAGACACTGGAGACGCTGGATGGGTATTTGAGAGGGTTGGGGTATGTATAAGAAAATTCCATTAAAGGAGATCGCAGAGATCAATCCGTCACGACCCAAGTTTACCTTGAAGCATGAAACTGAGGTTTCGTTTATTCCGATGAGTGATGTCACCGATAATGGTAGATGGAGCAGAAGACAAGTTCGTCAGTACCAGGAGGTATGTAGTGGTTATACCTGCTTCCTAAATGGTGACGTTTTGTTCGCTAAGATCACACCTTGCATGGAAAATGGTAAGGGATGTTTAGTAACCGAACTAAAGAATGGCATTGGTTTTGGCTCTACTGAGTTTCATGTTCTTAGAGCTAGAACCAAGGGCGATCCGGGATTCATTTATCAATGGTCAACATATCGGCTCTTTCGGCTACAAGCTGCTGCATCTATGACAGGTTCAGCAGGTCAACAACGTGTTCCTGCTTCTTTTCTTGAGACGTTTAATATGCCTGCAATCGATAAACCCGAACAATCCAAAATCGCCGAGATCCTCTCCACGGTGGACCGGGTTATTGAACAGACCGAGGCGTTGATTGCCAAGCAACAGCGCATCAAGACCGGCCTAATGCAGGACCTCCTTACCCGCGGCATTGACGAACACGGTAACATCCGCTCGGAAGAAACACACCAATTCAAAGACTCCCCACTAGGCATGATTCCGGTGGAATGGGAAGTTGTACCTTTAGGCATTGCGGTAGGGAGAAATAAAGGTTCGGTGCAAATAGGACCATTTGGTAGCCAGCTTCATGCGGAAGACTATAAGGAAGTAGGGATACCAATTATTACTGTTGAGCATTTAATGAAAAACAGGATATTACATAAGAATTTACCCCTTGTCGGTGAAGATGATTATCGAAGGTTAGTTAAATACACGTTACGCGAGGGGGACTTAGTTTTTAGTCGTGTTGGGTCCATAGATCGTTGTAGTTATGTTAGCAAAGACGAAGATGGCTGGTTGTTTTCTGGTCGCTGTCTTCGTGTTAGAAGTGGAAAAGAGATAAATAGTAGATATCTTAGTTATCAACTTAACTATGATAATGCCCGTAATTGGATATTGAACAATTCTGTTGGAACAACAATGGCATGCCTCAACACAAGTATTTTATCTATGACACCAATTGTCTTACCGCAGCAAAGCGAACAAGTAAAAGTTGCAGAAATTCTTGACTCAATTTCTGATGCTATTCAATATCAGTTGTCTAAAAGATTCAAATTAGATTCCCTCAAAACCGCCCTCATGCAAGACCTGCTCACTGGCAAGGTGCGTGTCACGCCTTTGCTGGACGAAACGGAGGTGATCAATGATGAGTCAGGACAGAACATCTCAGTACATCAAGATCGACGAGCGCAACCATGTGGAGAAACCACTGCTGGATCAGCTTGCGGGGCTGGGGTGGGAGATTATTGATCTTGACAGTACGCAGAGCCCGGCAGACAGTTATCGCCAGAGCTTTACCGAGGTGGTGATGCTGCCGGTTTTGCGTGAGCAGCTCAAGGTAATCAACCCCTGGCTGGCAGATGATCAGGTAGAGGAAGTGGTCAAGCAGCTGACCGCCAGCTTTCTTGGTACAGATCTCATCCAGAACAACCGCCATGTTTTTAATCTGCTGCTGGAAAACACCAGTGTCAGTGAGAACCGCCGGACCGGTGAAAAGAGCCCTACGGTGCGTTTTGTGGACTTCAAGCACCGGGACAACAACTGCTTTATAGCGGTCTGCCAGTTTAAGGTGCGTATCCTGGGCACAGAGCACCATATCGTCCCGGATATCGTGTTGTTTCTGAACGGCTTGCCGGTGGTGGGGATCGAGTGCAAATCACCCAGGGTCAACGATGCTATTGCTGAGGCCATTGACCAACTCCTCCGTTACAGCGAGCAGCGTGGTGTCAAAGGCGAAGGCAGTGCACCGCTATTTTATTATAACCAAATAGTTATCGCCACCTGCCGCAACCAGGCTAAGTTTGGCACCATCACCACCCATAGTGAAAAGCATTTTTACCGCTGGGCGGATCCCTACCCCCGTACGGTGGATGATCTTGAACACGGCAGCAGCGGCCCCAACGACCAGCAGCGTTTGGTTGCCGGGATGCTGGACCGCGATAATCTGTTAGACCTCATCTGCACCTTTACCTTATTCTCTACCAACAATAAGGGCGAGACACTCAAAATTGTCGGCCGTTATCAGCAGTTCCGTGCTGTCAAGTTGGCGATCAAGCGGCTTCTGGAAGGGCAAACCCCGCGGGAGCGCAGCGGTATCATTTGGCATACCCAGGGTTCCGGAAAATCTTTAACTATGATGTTTATGGTGCGTGAGATGTATCGCCACCCCCAGCTCTGCCAGTGGAAGGTCGTCTTTGTTACCGACCGCACCCAACTGGAAGATCAGCTTGCCGAGACCAGCCAGAGTATTGGCTTCACTGTCAAAGTTGCTGATAGTATCAAGAAACTGAAAGAACTACTGCGTTCGGACTCCTCAGATCTGGTGATGGCCATGATCCATAAGTTTCGTGAAGCTGAGCTGACCGAAACCTTCCCAGAGCTGAATCCCAGCCCGAACATTCTGGTGATGACCGATGAGGCGCACCGCTCACAATACGCCTTGCTCGGGGCAAACTTTGACAAGGCTCTCCCTAATGCTGTCCGTATCGGCTATACCGGTACACCTATTGACAAGACCGAGCGGGTCTTCGGCGACTATATCGACAAATACACCATGCGCCAGTCCATTGAAGACGGTGTGACCCTGGAGATCGTTTACGAAGGCCGTACCCACAATGCCGAAGTACCTGACCAACTGGGGATGGACATTGCCTTTGCGGATGTGTTCAGCGATTACGACCTTCAAGAGCGCCTGCAGATCCTGGGCTATGGTTCCCGTCAGGCCTACCTGGAGGCTGAGCCAACCATCGCTGCCAAGGCTGAAGATATGGTAAACCACTACCTGACCCATGTGTTTCCTAATGGTTACAAGGCACAAGTTGTAGCCACCTCCCGGGAGGCGGCAGTGCGGTATAAAGAACACATTGATGCCGCTTTGGCTGCTGTTATTGCGGATCTTGAAAAGGCCAATCCGAACAGGTCTGACCTGGACCAACTCAAGAGACTGAAAACAGATGTTATTATTTCCGGCGGCCACAACGACCTACCACACCTCAAGGCCTATTCAGATGAGTCTAAACATGAAGCCAGTATCAAAAGCTTTAAGCTGTCCCTTGGTAGTGAAGATGAGGGTGTCACCGGCGATATGGGCATTTTAATAGTCAACAACATGCTTCTTACTGGCTTCGATGCGCCACTGGAACAGGTTATGTATTTGGATAGGATCCTCACTGACCATAATCTTCTACAAGCCATTGCTCGTGTCAATCGCGTGAGCGGTGTGGCTAAGGACAAGGGCTTTGTGGTTGATTATGTGGGAGTTGGCCACCACCTGAAAAAGGCGATTGACATCTATGATGAGCGGGAACAGAAAGAGATCATCGACTCCCTCAGTTTTCCAGAGGAGGAGCTGCGTGAGCTCATTGCCAAACATGCGGCTATTATGGATCTGCTGATACGGCATGGCCTCATTGACCTGACAGATCATGATGCATTCTTCGACCTCTTCTATGATGAAGACATACGTTTCGAATTTATGCTGGCCTTCAAAGAGTTAACCAGATCCTTTAACCTGGTTTTTCCCGCTAAGGAAGCCCTGGATTACGTGGACGACTACAAGGCACTCACTGAGATCAATGTGCTGGCCGGGAAACACTTCCGTGACGAACGACTGAGCATGAAGGGCATCCCTCCCAAGCTACGCAGCATTACCGACACCTATTTGGAATCAAAAGGGATTGAGTTAAAGGTCAAGCCCATCTCTATCCTGGATGAAGACTTTGAAAAACAAGTGGGCAAGCGCAAGCGCAGCAAAACCAAGGCTGCAGAGGTAGAGCATGCCATTCGCCATCACCTGGATGTTGACATGGACGATGATCCCGACCTGAGGGCTTCTTTTGCCGAAGCACTGACTGCTATTCTTGAGGAGTTCCGCGATAACTGGCAGAAGATCTATGAGGAGCTGGAAAAGCTGAGGCAGCGCATTATCAATGCCAGTAAGGAGCCTACCTATGGACTTCATAGGAAGAAACAAATGCCGTTCTTTCGAATGTTTCAGCGGGAGATATTCGGTGAAGGCAGGTCCATGGATTGGACAGATGCCAGGGTTGCAGAAAATCCAGCCCATTTTGGCATGAGTCCCGAGGACAGGGTTAGCTGCCTGGTAGACCTTACCCAACAGGTATATCTGGTTGTAGAGCGTGAACTCAGGCTGACCGGGTTTTGGGAGAGCATCCCTGCTCGCAACAAATTGAAGGCTGAGCTTCAAAAGGTACTGCTCTCACGGGAGTTTCTGAGGCTTCCCGGAATATTTGAAAACCGTGCCCATATCATCAGCCGCATCATGGAGATTGCCGAGAAAAATAATGATATAATCCTCTACGCGGAGGGATAAATATTGGAACTGACCTACACAATTCAAAGATCTCCAAGGAGACGCAAGCTGACGATTACTGTTGAGAGAGATCGCAGTATTGTTGTTCACGCACCGGAAGGAATCTCTGATGAGGAAATCCATAAGGTGGTGTCCTCAAAACGTCAGTGGATTTATGAAAAACGCAGACATCCTCAGAAATATCATGATTTGCCCCACCCGCCCGGAAAGGAACTCGTCAATGGTGAATCAGTCTTATATTTAGGGCGTCAATACCGCATCGAGGTTGTCGAAACCGACTTATCCGAAGTTCAATTTAACCGGCGATTTTTGATCCCGGCTATAAAGATGCCCCAAAGAGCAGAAGCACTGCGGGATTGGTATATCGACAAAGCCAAAGAAAAGATTATTCCCCGTGTTAAGCTGCACGCCCGTTCACTTGGTGTCGAGGTTTCTGAGATCAAGATTGTCGATGCCCACTATCGCTGGGGCTCCTGTACCCCAAAAAACAACGTCAATATCAACTGGCGTTTGATTAAAGCACCTATGTTTGTCATCGACTATGTAATTATCCACGAACTGGCACATTTACTAGAGCCCAATCACACCCCTCGGTTTTGGAATATCGTCCACACCCAGGCACCCACCACGGATAAGGCAAAAATCTGGTTAAAAGAGCATGGACAGCTGCTGGAACAGGGGATATGAAAGCACTATTGTAGGAGCTGAAATGAATCTATGGCGTGCATAGGAAGAAGTCTTTACCATTGTGCTTTAGTAGAGATTATTAATAAGGTTGGTTATCAATTAGAAATATTAAGAACAGGTAAGTTTATTATCTATAAGGATAACAGAAAAATATATGTAGATATGTCTGGAAGGAATCTGCCTTATTATGGGCGCAATGGGGCAGAGGGGTTTCCGTGGGAGACCTATATTAAACTAGAAAGATTGGACAATGTCGAGCGCGAGGCCAAAGAATATGGTGCAGAAGCTTGGATCGCATATTGTTATGCTATATTATCTGAAGACTATTATAGCTATTTTAGTACAACTGTAAATATTAAAGGTCGGAAGTTTGGTGCAAAATTTATTGATACAGAATCTTTTAGGAGATATATGCAAGAGCGCTCACCCCATAGCTGGGATGCTGTTGATTTACCTCGAGATAGAGTGCCATTAATAACTGTAAACCCCGAAAAGATATAATACCCTCTGTTTATACTCCATTCTACTGGTTGAAATACATCTTGAATAGGATATGGAACTACTAATACAGAATAAAACACCTAATCCTGATCCCGCTAGATTTTAACAAAGAACATACCGGGTGATGCCGAAATTCAATGAGTGTTCTGCAGTTACGGTGTAGGTAAACGCCTGGTTATCGTGTGCTATTGGGGGTAAAAAATACATAGGCTAGTGTGATTCGAATGCTAAAAAAGTTACTTCAAAAGGAATGGCGGAAAGTACTCGCTACAGGATGTGTACTTTCTATAACAAAATCATCTAGGATGATTGCAATTGAAAGTGGTTTGCCTTTTGAGCAGTGCAAGAAAAACCTCATGAATTTTCTTTTAAATGAAGAAAGGGCACTGTTTCTTAATGAAAACCAAGTGATAGATATTTGTGTTTTGGGGGATAAAAGCATTCAATCGGTTCAGCATTTATATCAAATATTTAAAAGAGAATATATTATTAAGTGTAGACAGGATCAAAGCAGACGGGATCAAACAATTTTTATCCCTAATCTTGTAGCTGAGGCAACGAAGTGTGAAGGCCATAGTCCAAATAATGTATTGCAAAACCAAATATCAGAAATCATTTCGTTATATGATACATGGCAGCAATTCCGTGGCGATGCTCAAAGGAAAAAAGCGCAAAGGGAAGGATTATACTTAATTCTAAAAGAAAAAGGAGCACCTCAACAGTCACGGGATATTTATTTAAACGCATGTTTTCTTCCGATCTTCTTTAATAATAATGAGGCTCATAATGCCTTAGCATCATCTAAACGTTTTCATAGGCTACTTTGGGATCACTGGTCCTGTAAGCCAACCTCCCCTGAGGATGTTATATGTCTCCATCAGTGGTTATGGAAAAGAAAAAATTTTTGTGGGGGACATAAAATTCTTAATGATTTGTTGGGTAATTATCTTCGGAAAGCAAAACAGTTTACGATAGATGATCTAGAATTTGGCCTAAAAATACTTGGTTTTAGTATTAACCGTGTAATATTAGAACACATCCTAATATATGCATTTAATTGTCATAGGGTCTCCTATGCTAGCTGGACTACAGATGAAGGGGATCCTTTTTGTTTTATTCCCAATTTTAAGGTAGTTTGGGAGCGAACACTTCAGCTATGGAGACAAAACTTAAGCGAAAAGGAAAAATATATACTTAATAATAGGATCTTGAAAGGTCAAACGCTTGAGGAAGTCGGTAATGGGATAGGTTTAACACGTGAGAGAGTGCGACAGATAGAGACAAGTCTTTTAAAGTATCTTTCTCATCATACGCGAATGTGTTATTTAAAACCTTATTTTGATTGGATTTGGGAGTTTCTGCAAAGGGAAAAGATCATTAGTCTTGAAGAATTCGGTGTTTTGCCTGGTCAATATAAATTATTTGATCTTGCAGCCTCAAAGTTCGGTAAACTTAAAAAAGGTATAAGTAGAGTGCATCGGGACATTGTTGTACTGCGTTCTGTATTTGTTGACTTTACTGGACTTGCAAGCAGGATTGCGAAGGACAGCGATTGCTTTTTAGACTTGTATGAACTGGTATTAAAATTGGGTCTACAAGAAAAAACGTTCCAATGTAAAAAGATTCTTGAAGAAGTTTATGGTTTGTTGGAAGTGGAAGAAGGGATTTATTATTGTAACGATATACTTGTTCCCGAGAATCGAAAAAAACTTTCGCTATGTCTTGATGATGAATTTTTCTTGACATTATACTATGCTCGTAGGCCGCTTCATTACACGGAGATGAAGCAAGTTGCAGAAAGGATTAGTCTACCCTTTAGCTTGGTAAAGGAAAAGAACATACTGTCCGCAATACAAAGAAGTCCTAGGATAAAAAGAGTTGCCCCCGGAACATACGGTCTTAAAACATGGGAAATCGCTGATCACATATATCTTAAAGACCTCGTTTATGTTGTGTTGAAGGAGTTAAACAGGCCGCTTACTCTTGAGGAAATTTATCAAGAGGTACAAAAGCGTAGACATGATGAAATCAGCCGTACGTCAGTCTATGCATATGTAAATACACATCCTAGAATTATGTATACTACTGACTAAAAATATATATTAGAAGACGTGGGTGAGGGACGATTAATTTAAGAGTCTTAAGAAGTTTGAATCTAAAATCGCAAGAGTAATTA
>NZ_CDRZ01000237.1 GCF_000946815.1 Syntrophaceticus schinkii
CCGTTTGCGATAATGCGCCTTTACCTCGGTTAGAACAGGTTCCGGCACAGTCATGTCGGAACCTGATTCGGCCTCATTGAATATGGACAACTGAACAGCATCAGTTCTTTCACTTGATGCGCCAAATTGCTTATGTCTGGCCAGGCGGATCTGGGACATCAACCACTGTACTTGCTGCTCCAATTCGGCGATCTTACGATCCTTTTCTTCAATTAAACCAAGCAGTTTTTCTGCAGTAATTTCCTGTGTTTTCATAAGGAGATTATACCATGAAAACCTTGTAATAGCAAGGTTTTCAGAGTCTTAGATGCCCTTTTTTGCAATGTGTTTTTAAGAAATTTGCCGCTCTAGAACTTCCTTCCGTTTAAGCTTTTTCTCTAGCTTTGCACCTTCTATTATGTACGATAATTCCATGGTATTAAGGAGCATAGTGACGGAGTCTCCTTTTGCCGGCCAGCGAAAGTGCCCCCGCTCCAGGCGCTTGAAATACAGCCAGAAGCCATCGCCATCCTGTTCTTTTGCACAAACTTTATCTCTAATTCATGGGGGGATGTTGCAGATTAGCGATCATAAAAAGCAGTGGTAATGTCTCCTGAATCTGCTAAACTATTTGCAGATTAATTAGGGAGGCTAAGATCTTGCAAATTCTTTGGAAACTACCTGTTAAATTATCAGTTTACGCAAAAGACAGATATTCAGTTGTATATCCAGTAATATCGAAATGCCCCTGCTGCAATGCTTCTGTAAGGCTGAGGCGCCACGGTTTTTATAAGCGTAATGTCCTTGTAAAAAATAAATGCTTTCGGATCGACATTTGCCGCTACCGCTGTCCTTCCTGCTTAAAAACAATTTCTCTCTTGCCCCATTTTCTCCTGCCTTATTTCCAACATACCCGAGACACTATCCTACAGAGCCTTCGTGCCCGGTTTCAAAAGCTATCCTCTTTTCTTTGCCGCCAACTTACTGCATTCTATCATGAGCGTTTTCTGAACAACATACCTGCAATTATTAGCGTTCTGAGGGAACTGGGTTGGCGGGAGAAGCTTCCTGACGACTGCAATAAAAGAGCCATAAAGCTAGTTGAAAGGCTAGAACTCACTCCACCACGAGACTTGACCTCCCGATGTTCCCTATTATGGGAGAAGGGAGTACTCAGAAAGAACCATCCGCCGGTGGTTGTGGGATTACCGCAGGGATAACCTGGATGGGCTAAAACCTAAGAGCCGCAAGGATAAAGGGTGTTCTCGAGTCATTTCTGAGGAGCTGGGCAAAAAAATCATTGAGTTCAGACAGGAGAACCCTGCCTTCAGCGTGATGCTTCTCTATGAAAAGATGGTTAAAGAAGGGCTTATCCTGCGCTTTGAGGTGTCTTACTATTCGGTTTACCGGTATCTCAAGCAGAGGAACCTTGCTAGACCCCTCGTTGAGGACACTGTCTCTATTAAAGACCGCAAGCCCTTTGCCTATGACGAGGTGAACCGCATGTGGCAGGGGGATTATCCCGATCTTTTTGTTATCCCGACTTTCAGATTTGTAATGTAAAGAATCATTGAAAATAGGGTATTCGCATTTTTTCTATTAAACCAAAAGTCGGGATAATCTTTTACTTCAATCCGTAAAGTTTTCGGATGATCTGGTCATCTCCTTTCCAATAGGGGATCTGTTCATTACTCCTTAAAGGATTGTTATTACCGGTAGCTTTCTGTATTGCATCCCGTTTCATTTTTGTATCGGCATAGGCATAAATCATGGTTGTTTCCAGTTGTGCATGGCCGAGCCATTCAGATAATAGTGCCAAGGGCATTCCTGCGCGGTAAAGATGAATTGCTCTACTGTGACCGAAAAAGATGAGGGTGAAGGTTGCCTGGAACTTCTGTGCAGATTTCTTTTGCTGCCTTCCCATATTTTTTCACAAAACGGGCCACGTTATCATCTGACATCTGCTGCAAAATACTGTTTCTTACTGTGTAAAACAAATATTCTTCTGAATCTTTGTCTGGATGATATAGCTTTGCATAATTATGAAAATGTTCCACTGTTTTAGCCATTACCGGGACAATTCGTTTCTTGTTACCTTTTCCGGTCAGATGTACACATGGCGTTTTAGAATCTGCCCGAAAATTTCTTACCCTTAAATCCAGGATTTCCCGGGTCCTCGCTCCAGTATCATACATGAGTATCATAAAGAATAGGTTTCTGATTCCCTTTTTAGTATTTGTATCCGGCTGTGCCAGGACTACCTTTAAGGCTTGTTCGGTCATGAAATCCACTGTTTTGGAACCAGTCTGTTTAAAGGGAACTTTTTCAAGATCTTGTTGGAATATCATAACCGTAAGATCCATTCTTCCGGCATACTTGAAAAAGGAACGGAGTCCCGCTAGTCGCTGGTTCCTTGTGGATATACTGCAATGACGTTCTTTTTCCAACCAGTCCAGATAATCTGTAATCATGTGACTATTGATGGTTTCAAATGTAACATCTTTCAACGGGATGTCTTTTTCAAGGGTAATAAAATCAAAAAGCTGGTTCAGAGTTTCCCGGTATGATTTGATCGTGTTGGGGCTACAGCATCTCTGATTTGGTAGATATACCGTCAGGTACTCATGAATTAGGCGGAACAAGGTTTCCCCCTTCAATTTTTTCATGATCTCACCTCCGGAATCAAGTCTGAAAACCTGCGCCACTCGATAGTAGATGCTTTCACCAGTCTTTCTGGAAGCAAATGAATGTAGTAGGCGGTGCTGGAAAAATCCGAATGCCCCATATAGGCACTGAGGTAAGGAAGCCAGGTGTATAAATCTCTACCTTCCTCTACCCATTTCATTAAAATCCGAGTGGCGTAATTGTGGCGGAAATCATAAACCCGCGGTGCGGTGGTTCCTCGAAAATGAATGCCGGTATTTTTCCAGCACTTCCAAAACTGTTTTTGCACCCAAGTGGCGGAATAGGTGGTTCTGTCTGGATGCGGGAAAAAATAATCCCGGTTATTCTGAACAGTACTCATTTTTGCATCATATTTATTGCATAGAGATAGCATATCAGGTGCCATAACTACTGTCCGCTCTTTGTGAACCTTGGTATCCCGGATATATATGTTGCCGGTTTCAAGATTGATATCCTCACACCGGATTAACCGTACTTCACTGGGGCGAAGGCCGCAGCAATAGAGCAGGCGGAAGATTACTGGCACAATCAGCTGTCGATAGGGTGAGAGTTTATGGGGCGGCATATTGTCTGCTGCAGCAAAAAATGCAGCCAGCTGTTCATCGGTAAATAGATAGGGGAAAAAGGGCTTAAAGTCTCCAATCATTTCCGAGGGGATTACGTAAGCCTCGATTCCAATGGTATTTAGATATTTCCCAAACTCTCGAAGAGCCACCATTCTTCTTTTTAATCCGTTTTCATTCTCGTTAGGCCGAAGACAAGCCCACTGCATCAAAAGTTCTTTCGTTAAAGAAGTTTCTTCTGGAAATGTACTCAGACAGAACCGATCAAATTGAGTTAGAAATTTGAAATAACTGCTTTGGGAATAGCCCAATGCTTCTTTGTAACGGATGAAGTCTTTAATGTGTACTGCAAATCGGCTGTTGAAAGAATCCATCATAGAAAAAGCCCCCCTTTTATAGGGATTCCCTGAAAATCCAGTGTACACTCTGCAAGCCGTTTGTGATCCATGGAAAGATACTGTTTAGCCGAATCCTGTTCTTTATGGCCAAGCACCTGTGAAATCGTGGTCAGAGGAACACCGGATTCCAGCATCCATGTTCCCATGGAACGACGTAAGCCATGAAAGCTCTTTCCATCGCCAGGACTTCGGGTGAGGCCAGCCTTTTTTAGATATTTCTGCAGGATGTTTCCCACGGCTCCAACATCAGATAGCTTCCTGTAGGGTGCCATTGTTCTTAAGAAGACATGCTCTGAGTCAGATTCCGGCCGACCTTCCAGGATGTATGCGGCAATAGCATTGCCGGTATCAGTCTCCATAGGAAGTATTAATAACCGACCTGTCTTTCTTTGTACAATACAGATAGTGTCATTAACCCAATCCAGATCAGTAAGCCGTAAATTGGCTATGTCAACAGCACGCAACCCGGTGTGGGAAGCTAAAAAAAGGATGGCATAATCTCTTTTACCTTCTTTTGTGTCTATATCTATCTGTTTCAATATGGTTTCAACTTCTTCGTGAGTAAAACATGGTAGGATTTTTTTTCTTTCGTTGTGCAGGTTTATTCAGTATCGGGCTTAAGTCTATCAACAGCAATGAATTTTTTTTTTAAATAATTGAAAAAGAGTCGCAATGCATAGAGAACGTTCCCCATACTTCCTTGATGGGTTTCGGCAGTTGCCATCAAGTAATCCTTCACAACCACTGGCAATAATGCATTGAAATCACAGTGTCCGTTATGTTCTATATAACAAAGGAATTGAAGGATGTATGTTCTAAGGTTGGCAATGGTACCTCTGCTTAAATGTTGAGCATCCAAAAACTCTTTTAAACAAAGACTAAAGTAGTCGTTCGATTTGTATATAGAACGAGCACTGTAGTAATCCCATTGCAGCGTTCCATATTGATAAATTTCATGAAGCATCTGTACGGCTCTCCGCAATTTCCTATAATGTCTTTTCGAAATCTCACTGTTTTCAATACGCTTCTTTTGAGCAGATAAGAATGAATCCAGGGTAGCAGGTTTGTAGCAGTTTGTTCCATGTTTAACGCAATAATTCCTAATGAGGCTATACGCACTATACCGATAAGACTTTATTGTTGATTCCGCTATTCCAAGTTGCTTTAGTTCTTCTAACGTCTGGTTGATGAGTTGATCTAGTCGCATAATATCCCTCCAATATAAAATTCGGACCATTGGTCTGTATCTTTCATTATTGGAGTTATCTCATCAGAAAGCTACAGTTATTATCCCGACTTTTGGTTTAATAGAAAAAATGCGAATACCCTATTTTCAATGATTCTTTACATTACAAATCTGAAAGTCGGGATAACAAAAAGATCGGGATAATCCCCCTTATTCCGATATCGGAATAAGGGGGATATGATGGTTGGCCCCCGGGTCCTGGTCAACGGCAAGAAGAAACCAAGCTATCTATTTGCATTTATTGATGATTGTTCCCGTCTGATCACCTTTGCCCAGTTCTCTATAGAACAAAATTTTGGAGCTATGAAGAGGGTTTACATGGAGGCGGTGCTCCGGCGTGGAATTCCTAAGTTGGTTTACTTGGATAACGGAAAAGTTTACCGCTCCAAATTATTTCATACCGCCTGTGCGAGTATGGGAACTATTGTCTCCCACACTGAACCTTATGATGCAGCCAGCAAAGGGAAGATCGAAAGATTCTTCGGGACGGTAAGAGACAGATTTCTGCCTCTGCTGGATTATCCGGTCAACTCTCTTTCTGTACTTAACCGGTCGTTCTGGAGGTGGCTGGAGGAGGACTACCACCGACGTGTTCACTCATCCCTTAACATGTCGCCGCTGGACAAGTACCTCTCTCAGATCAACCAAATTAAACTTGTCAAAGATCCAGAATCCCTGCGCCGGCTGTTTATGAAAAGGGAACACCGCAGAGTTAACAATGATGCTACAATCTCTGTTTCCGGCAGATTCTTTGAGGTGCCTCCTATCCTAATAGGACAGAGGATAGAGGTGCGCTTTGAACCGGAAAACTTAGATGAGGTGCTGATTTTTGTCGATAGTGAGTGCCTGGGGAATGCAGTACCTGTTCGTCTGTCTGATAACGCCCGGATCAAACGTGACCGTAAGGGAGATTCTCCTGCTCCAGCTTTATCCTTTCATGAGGCTCTGCTTAAAAGGGAGGGGGACAGCTGATGTTTACTAGTTTCTATTCTCTCTCTGCCAGGCCCTTTGTCAAGGAAATCAAGTCTGAAAAGATGTTTCCGTCATCTTCTCATCAAGAGCTTTTAGCGCGTTTAAGTTATCTCAAGGACAATAAGGGTATCGGTATGGTGGTTGGTGAAGCCGGAGCAGGTAAGACTTCTTCTCTGCGCGCATTTGCAGCTTCTCTCAATCCTGCTTTGTACCGTGCTGTTTATTTCCCTCTTTCTACGGTTACGGTTACTGATTTCTACCGGGGGCTTGCTTACAATCTAGGGCTACTTCCTGCGTTCCGGAAGGTGGATCTGTTCAGGCAAATCCAGGAGGCTATTCAAGATCTGTATTCAGGGAAAAAGGTCACTCCACTGATTGTGCTGGATGAACTGCAGTTAGCCAGCACTCAGTTCTTGAGTGACCTCCATCTGTTATTTAATTTCTCCATGGATTCGGAAAACCCTTTTATCCTTGTGCTTTGTGGCTTGCCGGCACTTTCAATGAAATTGTCTCTCACCCATAACCAGCCTTTAAATCAAAGGCTGATGATGCGCTACCAAATGGATGGCCTATCAAAGGAAGAGACGAAGGGTTATTTGGAACATCATATGCGGCTGGCTGGCGCCAACTACCCGATTTTCTCTGATTCTGCAATTGAAGCTATTTCTCTAGTCAGTCGTGGGTGGCCGCGTCTAATCAATAATCTTGCCACCACCAGCTTGATTTTCGGATATCAAAAGGGGTTAAAGACCATCGATGAGGATGCTGTAAGGCAGGCTGCTGTTGAACTGGGAATGTAATTTCTTGACGGGGCCGGTATCCATCCCGGCCTTTTTCTTTTATCTATTTTGAACCATTTAATTTGAAAGACAGTCAATTTGCTAATGTGCAAATTGTTCGGAAATCGTTCCTGCAATTTTTGCAGATTGCAAGGTAAATTTGGGGTTTTTATTCTGCAAAGATCAGGGACAAAGAATGTGCAAACTTACATGCTGTATAGAACACTCGGACCGGCTTCAGTCGGTTTCAATCCACGCACCCGCACGGGGTGCGACAGCGCAGATCTGCATGGTGTTTGAGGAGATGTCCGTTTCAATCCACGCACCCGCACGGGGTGCGACGTTTGGCGTGGCCGGTGCTGTGGGTGAGTTCATGGTTTCAATCCACGCACCCGCACGGGGTGCGACGTTTGGCGTGGCCGGTGCTGTGGGTGAGTTCATGGTTTCAATCCACGCACCCGCACGGGGTGCGACGTGTAAGAATCCAGCAGTAAGTTTCAGTTTTGGGTTTCAATCCACGCACCCGCACGGGGTGCGACGCTGTTGGTATTCTGACTGTGACGGGAGAAGCAGGTTTCAATCCACGCACCCGCACGGGGTGCGACGTGAAATGGACTGTGACAGCCGCAGACCTACACGGTTTCAATCCACGCACCCGCACGGGGTGCGACTCGCAGTCCGCTGATGAGCCTCAATGCTGTAAGTTTCAATCCACGCACCCGCACGGGGTGCGACGAAACAGATGCGCCAAACAAAGCGCAAATGGGGGTTTCAATCCACGCACCCGCACGGGGTGCGACGTGAGGAGTTTTTCATTGAAACTGGCCGGATGATAGTTTCAATCCACGCACCCGCACGGGGTGCGACGAGGATAAACCCCAGCGCAATAACCAGGAAAAGGTTTCAATCCACGCACCCGCACGGGGTGCGACGTGCACCACCTGGTTGTTGAGGGCGGCAGAGATGTTTCAATCCACGCACCCGCACGGGGTGCGACTGCCCTCGCAGAGGCGCAAACCTATACGTAGTATAGTTTCAATCCACGCACCCGCACGGGGTGCGACTTCGACGCCTTCCCTGCATTGTCGATTTCATCCGGGTTTCAATCCACGCACCCGCACGGGGTGCGACGCACGGAACAAAGGATGGTTTCGCCTTTACAGCAGTTTCAATCCACGCACCCGCACGGGGTGCGACATCAGGCGGGATATTGGTTTTACCGCTCACGAAGTTTCAATCCACGCACCCGCACGGGGTGCGACCTTGCCCTGAGCGTTGGGGTTCTTGTCGGTTCTGTTTCAATCCACGCACCCGCACGGGGTGCGACCTTATTTATACAGATTTTGTTGCGCCCTTCTTGGTTTCAATCCACGCACCCGCACGGGGTGCGACGTTGCACGTTGCCGCCGCTGATCGTGCTTTATAGTTTCAATCCACGCACCCGCACGGGGTGCGACGGTTGTTGTATTTGATGAAGCGCATCACATTGAGTTTCAATCCACGCACCCGCACGGGGTGCGACGGTAATGGGCGGTATGCCTATCACTCAATTTGATGTTTCAATCCACGCACCCGCACGGGGTGCGACAGCATAAAAAGTACATCAGATGCTCATACCGAGTTTCAATCCACGCACCCGCACGGGGTGCGACGGCGGTAATATCAGTAATGGCTATAGGTAGGTGGTTTCAAGTAAGCGTCAAACAGGCTAGCACTTACTAAATATCGGTATCACCGAAGATCACCTTTGCCAATATCTTTAACCTTGTTGTACTGTCTTTTAATCAGTCGTTTATATTCTTCATCTGATAGACCATCGCCTGCATCCACACCATCATCCGATAGCACATCGTAAAAATATTCGGCGTGGTCCCTGTCTTCATGCACCATCTTCTTATAACGGGCTATGATCTCGGTCTGAAAGTCTAGTTCAAATATGTGCCGGGGAGTCTTGCCTGATAGGTATTCTTTCACCAGTTCCATCATATAGTCAATATTCTTTCCCATATCAGTCTTCCTCCCACGCAAATTTTTCCACGTTTGTACCACATGGCTTCGGGGTAAATACTTTTTTCGGGATTGTTTCACTGCCAGGCAGGAAATCTCTAACTGAGGCTATGTAACCTGTTTTCCCCAAGTTAGGAGCATTTGTAAAAATCCATGTTAAGTATTCAAATGGATTCAGCCCATTTTCTTTTGCACTCACAATCAGGCTGTAATAAATGGCACTTGCCCTGGCGCCGTTTGGCGTATTAGCAAACAGCCAGTTCTTGCGGCCGATTACAAATGGCTTAATACTTCGCTCAGCACGATTGTTTGAAATCTCAAGACGCCCGTCAAGAAGATACCTTGCAAGATACTTCCTCTGGGATTTTGCGTAGTGTATCGCTTTCCCAAGAAGGGTATTAGGTAAGGCAGCAATACCCTCAATCCAATTGTAAAATTGATCAAACAATGGCCTTGATAACCGCCCGCGTTCCTTATGGCGATCATGGAGGGAAAGTAAGGCAAACTGTTTTTCAAAATGGAATAGCTTATCACAATAGGCCACACCTATTGCTGCATTGGATCCCGCTTGTTTCTCTTTGGGTAAGGTTTTAAATGCATCGAAAAACTTCCGCCTAA
>NZ_CDRZ01000238.1 GCF_000946815.1 Syntrophaceticus schinkii
CTTTTGTCTGCTTGCGCATCACCTCTTCTTGCACTTCCCAGGCAGTTTGCTCTTTTTCCCCGATGAAGGGAGGGAGCAGACCTGTTGTTTTACCACATATGGGACACTTGAAACGAAATATCGGTATGGAATATGCTTCTTCGAGGGTGAATACCATGCGTTTGTAATGCCCGTGCCGGTGTAGCTTCCGCATAGCTTTACAGGATGGGCATTCCACTGGTCGTAGGTTTTCCGGACAACCGTCTGCAAATAATTCAAGATAAGACTGGACAGTTAAAGGAGTTTCGAGTAAGATCATTTCAGTGTTTTTTAGGGAAGGGGGACTTGGCGGGCGTGCCATAGGGGTTCCCCTTCTCGCTATTTATCCTTCCGTGATGATTGTCATGTCAATAAATAATCCATATGTCAATCAGTATGCATCATTTACGTCAATAAAAAAGCAAGAAAAAAACTCCTCTCCCCCCGTCATTGGGAGTGAGAGGCGACATAATATTGAGTTATCTTTATTTGCTTTTGTGTCGATGCGTTCTTCCTGATCACTCAACCAACTACTCCTCCTTCAATTAAGTATCCGATTATTTTAATATCTTCATTAATTTATTGATGCAAATATCATGCCAAGCAATTCTAATCACCATCGTCGTTGAAATACTTGACTACAGACTTCATTTGACTTTTCCTCTTCCTCTTACATCATTAATAAAATGTGATTTTTCATCGTTATATGTAATAATGCATCAATAAAACACAAAAACAAATGAACTCCCATAAGTTAAATAGGTAAAGGTAAATGCGGGAACTGTTACCAGGTTACATATACAAACACTATTGATGAAGCAGTAAAGTAGCTACATGTCATAGAACAGTCAACTTCTTATAGGTCAAATCTCTAGCATCAACTAGCTCTGTAAACCCTAGAGGATTGAAGTGATATAATTGGTAAATTCCCGTCATGAAGCATTTTTAAGTGATCACGGTTGGTGAAAGAGCGAAATCCATAACACCCATCTTGCCCCGGGAGGATCACCAACCGCTGTATATGCTTACGGAATCAACATAACCTTAATCCGGCACTCTTTCTTTCCTTTTATCATTGCAATGGCTATGCTGATTTGTTCCATCGGGTAGCGGTGCGTAATTAAAGGCTTAACACTAATCCTGTTGCTTTCCATCAAGGAAAGCACAGGTTGAGTAGCATTCGGACTTGCAAGAATTCCGATTAGATCGGCATCTTTAACGATAAAATTATTTATGGTAGCGGGAAACTCCACACCGCCGTAAAAACTGTACAGAACAATCTTTCCTCCCGGCACAACAGCCTTGATCGACTGGTTAAAAGCTACCATGTTTCCAGATGTCTCAAGTACTACATCAGCACCTTCCCCATTCGTATACTCAAGAACCTTTTCCACAACATCATCTTTTTTGTAGTTTATAATAACATCTGCCGCTAACTGCCGGGCAATTTTCAGCTTTTCATCCCAACTACCCACAGCAATTACTTTACTGGCACCGGCAATTTTTGCACACTGCATTGCGAGCTGCCCGATAGGTCCGTCGCCGATGACCAACACGATAGAACCAAAGCCAATTTTTGCCCTCATGATGCCATATGCAGCTGTCGCTGCGGGTTCGGCTAGCGCTGCCTCCTCATAGCTGACACTTTCCGGTAGTTTATAAAGATTGCCATAAGGCATTTTAATATATTCCGCGAAAGCTCCGTTTTTATTTCGGTAAGAACCAACTACAACACGGTTGGGACACAAGTTATACCGTCCGGTTTTACACATATGACAATTTCCGCAGCCAATGCTGACATCACCGGTAACCCTGTCCCCAACACAAAAACCTTCGACACTGCTGCCTACCTCTTCAATCTGTCCCGCCCATTCATGACCAGGAATCAGTGGGTACTTTGTAAAACCGTTTTTAATATGGGGCATATCGCCACTCAATAACTCCAAATCGGTTCCGCATATACCAACTGCTTTCACCCGTACCAACACTTCATTGTCATTTATTTGAGGTTTGGGCACATCTGAATACTCTATTTTTTCCGGTCCGGTAAATCTTACTGCCTTCATCTTATTCCCTCCTTAAATTATTCTTACCGCAAGCGTATAAGGAAGCAAAATCTGTGCCAAAAAAACACCCCGCACTCACCATTGAATCTTATTACCTATTCAGAGTCATTGATACAGGTGGGGTGACTTTTATATCATAATGAGTACCGAAACATCTCTCCCTGACACATAAATTTAGTTAAACACTGAGGGGAATGTTTTTTCATCTCTTCCTCAAATAATTGAGGATCCCCTCCGTGCTCCTTGAACATCCAATAATGACACGGGATAGCGATTTTTGCCCCAATATCAGAGGCAAGTTTAGCTCCTTCTTCGGAATTTAAATTGCCGAATTTTCCGTTAACAGATAAAATTGCGATATCCGGCGCAAAATCGATGACATCTTTTATCATCTCCGGACGGTAAGCCGTGTCCCCTGAAAAATAAAGCTTGATTCCATTAATATTTAACAAAATACCTATAGCTTCAGGCGCCAGTCTACCGTGGTCTGCAAACACCGCTTTGATCATAATATTTTTTTCAGTGATCTCGGTACCGCATCCAAGCAAACTTACTCTCTCTTTTTTAATCCCTAATTCCAAATATTTGTCCACGCAAGTCTGCGGCCCAAAAAATTTCGTCCAAGGGCAGGAAGAAACAATAGGGACGGCATCAAAATCGAAATGATCAAAATGGATATGGGTGGTGATATAAATATCCGGCTCTAATTCTCCCGGAGAAAGAAGTTTGGGTGTCAGGCGTTTAAACCCCCGGATTCTTTCCCCGCAGTCGGTTAGATACGGGTCTATCACTACAATATTTTCATCGTAGTCTTTGATAATGAAACCTGCCTGTCCCAACCAAAATATGGCTATTTCATTTTTTCTTAATCTTGTTACGTCCAACTGATGCCGTAATTTCATGCTTATGATCTCCTTCAAACCGCATGATTTATCAAACATTATGTAAAGTGCACCTAAAAAACTATAGTTATTAGGAAAAACCCATTTGCTCTTACCTCGAGAAATAGCTTCCGCCAGCTCATTTAGGTAGGTTGTAAGTTTATAATAAACCCTCCCAGGGTGGGTTTATTTTGTTATAAGTCTGATTATTGGACTTGGCAGTCTGAGGTGTTTCAATTCTCAAACTTACATAAAACAAAGCGTTTCTGCATCTAAAATGCATATCTACATCATTACGTACTTTTAGTCCTATAGAGGCCAAACACCTCTGGATTAACCACATACTTCGGCTTTATCCCATTCAGGCAGTCCACAATACCCTGTGCAGAATGGGTCGCCATGGCAATTAGCGCTTCGTCAGTTAAAGCCGCGTTATGAGGGGAAAAAATAATGTTATCCAAATCGAAGAGAGGGTTTTCTGTAGCAGGGGGTTCCTGCTCAAAAACATCAAGGGCAGCTCCAGCAATTTCTCCATTTTTCAATGCTTGACATAAAGCTTGTTCATCGATGATAGTTCCCCGTGAAACATTGATTAATAGGGCTGCTTTCTTCATTTTTTTAAGTTCCTGCTCCCCAATCATCCTTTAGTGCTCTCGTTAAGCGGTACATGGATACTGACAATATCGCTGGACATGAAAATTTTATCTAAATCATCCACAAGGTCAACACCAATCTTTTCCATTGCTGAAGTTTGAACATAAGGGTCATAGCCAATTATCTTCATGCCAAGGGACTGTAGTTGTTTAACTAAAATTAGCCCTATTTTGCCGAGTCCAATAATCCCTGCAATCTTACCTTTCAATTCCATATTGGTGAACTTTGTGCGCAGGTCAAAGTCGCCTAGGCGTACTTTATGGTCCAATAAAACAATATTTTTAGCAAGGGTCATGATTAAAGTAAGGGCATGTTCTGCAACAGCATTAATATTCGATTCCGGGGCATTGACCACCACTATACCTCGCTCTGTTGCCGCCTTCACATCGATGTTATCGACACCTATCCCGTGTTTTCCAACAACCTTTAAATTAGGAGCATTCTTAATTAATTCCCCACTTATTTTGGCAGAGCGAATTAATATTGCATCACACCTGGCAGCTTCTTTCCAAAAGATCTCTTCTCCTAACTCCCATCCCTTTACTACTTTGGCTGTGCTTTCTAAAATCTTGATCCCTTCATCATGAATGCGTTCCGTCAGAAATACCTTGCTCATCTTAATCTCCTTTTCATATCGTCTATGTTAAAATTAATTATGAAAAATTACCCCTTATGATGCAATCTCGCAACAGAATAATTCCAGGGGGATGAGGAGCTTGCTGAATCATAAGGGGTTTTGTTTTCTTATTAGTTGGTTTCTATCTTGGTACCCGCGGGATATTTAGTGTTGATATGATTGACCAGTTTGACCAATCCATCAACGATAACCTTGAAATACTTATCGCCTTTTTCTTTGGTAGCCTTTGTGGGATCACCCACTACCCCATACTTTAGATCCTTATACTCAGGAGCACTGACAGTGCCCTCATCAAAACGCAGTGGCTTGGATGAACCAACCTCTGTGCATCCTGTAACAAATTCACGGTCAAGCAGAGGTGTAGCTGACTCCACAACAGCCTTGCTCATATCAACATACTCGGGAAAAAGAGATAGAGCCAGCGAAGTCTCTGCCTCATCAGCATGCCAGAAAGGAGTCTCGAAGATCTTCCAATGCTCTTCCCGCACCATGTTCTGGAACATTACTGACAGAACATAGTAGCCCTCGATACCAAGATCCTGAACAGCATAGTTGGTCACAAATGCCTGGCCGTGTCCAAAGAAAAGAATGAACTTGTTGAAACCAGCCTTCGATGCACCGCGGACTATGTCTTTAATCAAAGCTTTCATTGTATCATTGGAAAGGGGGATTGTTCCCGGGAATCCCCAGTGATGATGCGGATGAGCACCATACCAGGGACAAGGAAGCAGCATTGCACCTGTTTGACGTGCAACTTCCTCCATCATGGGGAAAAGCTGCATCGTATCATGTCCGGTTGGCAGGTGATGCCCATGCTGCTCAATAGAACCGAGCGGCAAAATAGCAATATCGCATTTCTTGGCGTGTTCCACTATTTCATCCCAACTCTTGTGCTGCCACCAATAAGATTCTTTTCTGCTCATTGAAAAGCCTCCCAAATAATGTAGTTTAACTTGCTATCAAAACTGTTAATATGAACAGCTAAAATGTGAAAAGAGATTCCGCTTCGCCCAACCATGCAAACCGCTCATCATACTGTATCTTGTTAGTTTTTTGCATCTCCTGCTAATCCCCAGAGCAGATACTCGGTACAACCAGGAACCGCCATTGATGTATGGTAGCCGTCGATTAATGCTATTGCAAAATCATCACCATCAATAACGTTGATCTCATCCCATCTCTCATCCAGACCGTAAGACTGCTGAATGATATAAGCTCCCTGGGGTCCCCTTACTTTAAATGAGAATATCTCATCAAGCGGGTATTCATGTTCATTATTCAAATCGTGTTTATGTGCCGGGAAGCCTATCCAACCCCCTGGTACGGAAACAGATTCCCCAACGATCAGTTTTTTGGTAACATGATCATTTTTCTTTCCTGGAGGTCCAAAGACATAGCGGTATTTACGGCGCCAGTTAAGAGCCCCGGGTATCCCTTCCTCTACATCATCAGGACGGCAGAAAAATGGGGGATTCCCTTCATCGCAAGGGGCAGAAAATACCCGCGCCTCCATTCCCCTGTTACTTTCCAAAACAATCCTGCTGCCAGGAGGGAGGTAAATGGTATAAGGTTTTTCATCGAAAACGCTCTTGCGTTCACCGCAAATATCGACAAATACCGACTCGTTTTTCCATTCAACAGATGCCCTAAAATCACCTTCCTGCAGAACAATAGCAATTTCTTCACAGTCAACCACATAATCCAGCTTCTCCCCGGCATCTAAAAGAATGCGGCTAAAACCCAAATGCTTAAGTGCTGAATTTTCTGCTGTTATAACTTTATCAAAGCCTTTTTGCCCGCTAAAGCGATAAACCTGTGTGTGCTTCATTGCTCCTACCCCTTTTCACATTTATCCAATCAAGCTCTAGTTATCCTAATATAGCTATAGTTAGAACTCCCCTCTGATCCTAGGAGGATATCATCCCTATATGCACCAACACATCAGGATACACATTTCCCAATCTTTCTTAAAAATAATATGGTCCCCCAGAAACGCAAACATCCCGGGGGCCATCTAAAAATATAGGGAGAATACTCGTTATTGATTCTTTAGATTAAAAATAACAATTTTTTCTTCTGTGAGTTCTTTTATCGCATACTTTGCCCCCTCTTTGCCGATACCACTTCTTTTGACACCTCCATAGGGCATTGAATCGGTGCGATAAGAACTGGTGTCTCCGATGACAACCCCACCAGTATGTATTTCCTTTGCTGCCTTCATTGCAAGATTGATATTACTGGTGAACACGCCCGCCTGGAGTCCATACTGCGATGCATTTATTTCGCTGATCGCCCAATCTATATTTTCATAGGGTATAACTACTACCACTGGTGCAAAAACCTCATTACTGACCACTTTCATCTCTCTGGTCACATTGGTCAAAATAGTAGGAAGATAGGTGCGTTCATTCATTTTCCGTCCACCAGTAACAACTTCTGCTCCCTGCCTGACAGCTTCCTTTACCCATTGGTCAATACGCTCTACCTCTTTTTCACTGATCATGGGTCCCATATCGGTTTTATCATCTAGAGGATTGCCTACAACCAATTTTTCTACCTGTTTTTTCATCTCAGATAAAAACTCGTTGTAAATATCTTGATGTACATATACCCTCTGTACAGATATGCACACCTGACCAGCATTGGCAAGACTCCCGGCCACACAAAGCCGAGATGTATCCATAATATCTGCATCATGATGCACAATCACCGCAGAATTGCTTCCTAACTCAAGGGTGCAATTACGCAACCCGATTACATCTCGTATTCTTTCACCAACTTGCGCACTGCCGGTAAAACTATAAAAATTAATATCTTTGCTATGCAGTAATTGTTCTCCTACCTTTGCTCCACTGCCAAAAACCAAATTGATATATCCTGGGGGAAGTCCAGCATCCAGGAGCAACTGAACCAGCAGCGCAGAATTTACCGGACACTGCTGAGTGGGCTTCAAAACAACTGCATTTCCAGCCGCTAGAGCAGGGGCTATTTTATGAGCCGCCAAATTGAGAGGGAAATTAAAAGGAGTAATAGCGCATACAACACCGAGAGGAGACCTGAGAGTGAAAGCAAGGCGGTTTTCCGAACCTGGGGTAGCCTCAACGGGGACCATTTCGCCGGTAATTCTTTTGGCTTCCTCAGCTGCAATCTCAAAAGTAAATGCAGCTCTTTGAACTTCACCTCTGCTCTCCTTTAGAGGTTTACCTACTTCCCTAGATAAGATCTCGGCAATATGTTCTTTATTCTCCAGCAGTAGTTTGCTAACCTTAAAAAGAATCTCATAACGGTGGTATGGTGACAGCTTTATCTTTTGAAAAGCATTTTTAGCAGACTGTACAGCCCGCTCAACATCTGCATCTTCCGCCTGAGCAATACTTGCAAAGGGTTCCCCTGTGTATTTATCCTGAACAAATGCTTTATTGGGGGTATCTATCCAATTTCCGTCAATAAATAACTTATAATGTTTCATTTATTCATATTCACTCCTGGTCAATTATTTTTTTGATAATACAATAACAACATAGTAAGAGCCGCGCTACATCCTGCGGAAAACGGTCATCCATTACACTATTGTTTGATACACCTTTCTAACCTCCTTTCCGTAATGGTAGGAATTTTTATTTTACGGCTATACTTTACAGCCCATGGATCATAGCATTACGCCGTAGATACCATAGATCGGAGAAAATATTGATTGTCAATATAAATAATATGCAAAAGTCATACCAGGTTTTACGACACGGAATTCTGACAAAATGTTGACATGTGCTAATTTAAGATATCTCTACTACAGAATTGCAGGGTTAAGTAACAGCGAAAATCAACTAATACTACTTGCCATGATGTAAATTGTCATCTATACTATGCATAGAGACATCAGTAGGGGGAATGAAGACATGTCAACCTTTAATGAAAAGAATATAGAAAATATTTTAGAATCTTTTTATGACGGTATATGGATAACCAACGGAGCAGGAGTTGTCCTCTATACAAATAAAGCATGGGAAAGAATATCCGGTGTTACCCGAGAAGAGGTTATCGGAAAAACCACTCAAGAACTCCTTGATAAAAAGCTGTTTTCCCATTCAGTTACTTTTTCTGTCCTAGAAAAGAGGCAACGGGTAACCATGATGGGCTTTACCTACCGGACAGGTAAACACACCCTTACTACAGGCACACCTATATTTGATGATCAGGGAAATATTGCATATGTAGTTAATAATGTGCGAGATATTACAGACCTGACCAATATGAAGAAGGAAATTGGAAAATAAAGAAGAAGTTAAAGAAGAGTTAATAGCCCAGCAGCAAAACGAACTTGCCCTACTGCGTTCGCTGCAATTAAATAGCCCTTTTGGAGTTGTCATTTCCAGCCGGCAAATGAAAAAGGTCATGGAGATGTCCGTGCATGTTGGAAAATTTGATTGTACCGTCCTGATCCAGGGAGAATCAGGTGTAGGTAAAGAGATTATTGCCCAGACGATCGTACAGTCAAGTGAACGCAAAGAAGGGCCTTTTATAAAAATAAATTGTGGTGCCATACCCGAAACCTTATTGGAGTCTGAACTTTTTGGGTATGAAAAGGGTGCCTTTACTGGAGCAGACCCCAAAGGAAAGACAGGCATGTTTGAAATGGCCAACAAAGGTACCATTCTACTGGATGAAGTAGGGGAAATACCCATAAGCCTTCAGGTCAAATTACTAAGGGTGCTTCAAGAAAAAGAGATAATACGTGTAGGGGGAACAAAACCCATTAAACTAAACATTCGCATCATTGCCGCTACCAACCAAAATCTTGAGGAAATGGTGCGCGAGGGAACTTTCCGTGAGGACCTTTACTATCGTATTAATGTAGTTTCAATTATAATACCCCCTCTCCGCAAACGACCAGACGATATACCTGCCCTGACAAAACACTTTTTGCATAAATTCAATAAAAAATATAACCTCAATAAAAGCATATCACCTCAGTTACAAGACTTACTGTTAACATATCCCTGGCCAGGCAATGTCCGTGAACTGCAAAACTTAATAGAAAATTTAGTGATCTTAACCCAGGACGATGTGATAACCCCAGAACATCTTCCTGCTAAGTTTCTCGAACACAGAAATAATGTTACACCTAATTTGGTAGAAATAAATAAGATCCTTCCGTTAAAAGAAGCAGTAAATATACTTGAAACAAACCTCATCAAAGAAGCGATGCAAAGGTTTGGCACTACACGCAGGGCTGCATCAATTTTAAAAGTTGATCAATCAACTCTAGTTAGGAAAATGCAAAAACATAAAATAAAGGTTTAAGAGCTTCCCAGGTAATTGGGAAGCTCTCTTTTCTAACCACCCTCACAAATGGGGTGCAGTTAGTTTTGTTAAACATGTTTTGAAAAGTAGGAGTTATTTATATTATGAAAGAGCGAAGCTGAACGAAGATCAGAACTTATCTCCCCACTCAGTTGCCGTATTTAACAACAATTCCACCACACCGCTGTGCTGCAATATTTTTAACAACCCCTGTACTTTTTGCTTCCCCTATTATCGCTTTAGCCATAACCGAAACAACATCTTGATTAAATAAAGAAGGAATTATATTTTCTTTATTCAGCTGATCGACAGGAATTAAATTGGCCAAAGTATTGGCCGCGGCCAAATACATCTGTTCATTTATCTCTTTGGCATGGCAGTCCAATGCGCCCCTGAAAATACCTGGAAAGACCAGAGCGTTATTGATCTGATTAGGGTAATCAGACCTTCCTGTGGCTATCACCGCTGCAATATCATAGATTTCTTCAGGTACGATTTCGGGATCGGGATTAGCAAGGGCAAAAACCACAGGATGCTCAGCCATTTTTGTGACATCATCCCTGTTTAATACACCAGGCCCTGATACACCAATAAAAACATCAGCACCTTCAATAACATCTTTGACACTGCCGTGAACACACTGTTCATTTGTGTGCTCAGCAACCCAACGCATTGATGAAGCTTGTTGTAAGTTATCCCTGGCCAGAGCACCATCCCTATCACAAACAACAATATGGCGCGCTCCAGCATCAAGCAATATCTTGGTAATAGCGACACCTGCCGCACCTGCTCCACAGATCACTAATTTGACATCAGTGATCCTTTTATTTACCACCTTGAGGGCATTAATCAATCCTGCCAGGACAACTATTGCTGTACCGTGCTGGTCATCATGAAAAACAGGTATATCCAAGATTTCTGATAGTTTCGCTTCGATCTCAAAGCACCTGGGCGCACTAATATCCTCAAGATTAATACCCCCGAAGGCAGGTGCAATCGCCGCTACTACATCAATTATCTGTTGGGGTTCATGGACATTAAGACAAACGGGAATAGCATCAATGCCAGCAAATTTTTTAAATAAAACAGATTTTCCCTCCATAACCGGTAATGCAGCCTCAGGGCCTATATTGCCTAATCCCAATACAGCAGTACCATCGGTAACAATCGCTACTGTATTATTCTTCATGGTGAAACTGTAAGCCAGATCGGGATCCCCGGCTATGACTTTCGACACACCGGCAACACCAGGAGTATAAATGACAGACAAATCATCCTGTCGCTGCACTGGATACTTGGGGCTAACCTCAATCTTACCCCCAACATGTTTCATCAAAACTCGATCAACAACACTATTTACTTGAACTCCGGGGATTTCTGTTAAGGCATTGACCAATTCTTCCACAAGTTTATCATTACGTAAAGTGACAACTAGCTCTCTTATTGAATATGATGCCGAACTCGAAATTAAATCTATACTCCCCAATAATACACCCGGTACTTTCAACAGTGTTTACCACTTGGGACAATGTAACTGAATTATTCGACATCGTCAGTTTGATTGCTAAATTTAACGACATAATGATCAGACCCTTCTAACAATCTCTTATTAGTTAAAAATTTAACCCTGTATTTTCCTTGCCAAATCTAGTAGAGTAGGCGGGGTCTCATGCCGCCTGGTAGCGTTTAGGTCAGGACAGTCCGTTATACTGCCCCTTTCGTCTGGCAGTGCCTTAGTATCCCGGCCGTGCGCTACTGGCCTAGCAGTTGTATCCCCTACCCCTCATCGAACCGTACGTGCGCTATTAACGCATACGGCTCTCCGTAGTCATTATTCACGGAGCTCACGCAAAGATTCTTACCCTGACATCGTAAATATTCACAAATATACGGGGTGTAGGCAGTGGAAATTTCTTGAGAAATAGCCTGAATTTTTCCCAATCAAAGCTTTTCCTCTGGCTGCGACGGTTTAGCCATTTGAAGAGTAGCTTTTTCTACCTCATAGAGGAATTTTATACAGCATCGGAGCATTGTCGGTTATACCATAGTAGCGGTAGTTTCCCCATAGCTTGGGTCTGATTAGCCACCAAATATACGGGGCAGGCATGTTCCTGTGCTTTTTAAGCCACTCTTTGCATCTCAGAATTACT
>NZ_CDRZ01000239.1 GCF_000946815.1 Syntrophaceticus schinkii
GAAGGAATAAGTTATGTACGGGGATGTACCGCCCTCTTGGATGCTGTGGGTAAAACAATTCTGGATGTGGGCCACAGGTTATCAAGAACAAGTGAGGATGAAAGGCCGGGCAAGGTTATATTCGTTATCACCACAGACGGTTTGGAAAATGCCAGTCGTGAATTTACCTATGAAAAAGTGAAAGGGCTGATTAAACACCAGCAGGAGAAATATAACTGGGAGTTCATCTTCCTCGGCGCTAATATTGATGCTGCAAAAGAGGCAGACAGCATTGGGATCAGCATGGATAGCGCATATGATTTTGAAGCTTCACAATCCGGTGTAAAGGAAATGTACTGCCTGGCAAGTGAGGCAGTCACAGAAAGTAGAAGGAAAAGCAGCAAAAAGAAACAGTAAAACGTAAATTGGCACCTCCATCTGTTATCCCTAGCCCACCCCTTAAATGGTGGGCTTTCATATTGCCCGAAACAAATGAACCTAAAATATCAATACGTATGCAATACAGTAGGGTATCTTTTTATGAAAGAGTTAGTTCACTCAGCTTCAAAATACATCCTTCCAATAATCCCTTTAACAACTGCGGGGTTTTCATCCAAACAATCCGGTAATTAGAAATGGAGGGTGTTAATGAAGTTGCCAGATAGTTTTAAGCGACTATTTAGAAATTATAACTTCCGGAAAATAGATACAGATAAACACGAAAAAATGATCATTAAAACAACACTGGTTCTTGGTACATGGGAGCAGATCTTGTGGCTTTTTGAATTCTACGGGAAGGGTAAAATCGGTGATGTTTTTCGCGAGGACATAAATGGTTTGAGAGAATTGCCGGAACCGGTTGTTAATCTATGGGGGTTGTTATTCCTAGATGAGCAACAAAATGTTGATGCGATGGAACGACAAGAAGCCGAGAGCAAGCTGAAAAAATGGAGTTGTCGACGCCGGGTGCCGGTTGACTTTTAGGTACCAAGTACCAAACTACCCTCTTGCTTGCAGATACAGTTGAGTAGGCCAACACCTGCAGCAGGTCGCCGCGGTGACACTCTTGCAGTTCTTTGTCCAGGCCGGGCCATCCTTCACGGCTTAGTTCTTCCCAATGATTTTTATACTTGGCGTCAAGATAATTGTTTCTTGCTCCCGTTCCAGGATAATGTCCGGTAGCAGATAGCTCTGTGAACCCAGGTACGGCGGGGACCACCCCGGCGGTGTAATGGTTTCTTGCTGGCGGCCGGTCTTGATGACTCTGGTTAATAGAAAATCATTGTCATAAAGTGGGTAAAACAATATTCGTTCACGAACATTTGCAAACCTTGTTTGTTTGATTCCGATACTAATTATGCCCTCACCGACAACCCCGATGCCTGTACTGCACAGGCGACTTCCCTCTTAAAAGCGGTATGCCGAGAATATTTATTCTTATATTTTTCGATAAAGCCCATACCATCCTGTTTTTCTCCTCTGTCAGCCAATGTCTCCGCCATCGCAACCAATAATCCCGCTGCTTTATGGTAGCTTCCCCGATGCTGGTTGCTGACGATTGCATCTACCCTTCGTCCTATTTCATCCCTGCACCACTTCAAATAAAACTCTTCTTGTTCATTGTCTAGCTTTATATATTCCTTTTTAATAAAAGTGAAAACCTTGCGGTATTTTTCAATATACGCCTTGCTCATACCATAACCAATACCAATAGCCTCCTCCCACTGCGAATTCAACATCTTTGCATGCCTTCCCTCATCAGATAAAACCATCATCATAAAAGTGATCAAGAGAGGCTTGGGATTATCACCGGTACTCCACCCCAGGGGGTCTTTACCCTTACACATATGAAATACCTTTTCATACCTTCCGCTTAACAACAGGGCATTGAAAAATACATTTACGGATACAGAGGATGATTGTTGCTCACTGTTCGGGTAGATGGTTACAGGCATCCTGTCTCTATAAAGCTCTGCTACCCTTTGTTCAACCTCATTCCTTACCTCATCAAAACAATCATTTTCAATGGCAACAATATATAAATCAAGCAAACATTGAATAGAAGGTCTGGAATAAAAGCATTCCCTGTATCCCTCCAGCCTCAATGCATTGTCATGCAATTTCTCACCTATCCGTGAAATCGCTTCTGCTACTTCAGCCCGTACCTTAAAATCCCGGGGAATCCTGGACAACCCCTCTCTCGCAACTTGAATAACCGAATCTGTATCTCCGTTCTTCTCCAAAGCTGTAATCCAGTCAACATATGCTTTCGGGTATTTGTCCGCGTATTGTCTTGCAAATTCTGAAATGGCGGGAACACCACCCTCTAAAGCAATAGCTTCCCTGAGCAGTTCACTGTCGATCATCGGACTTTGGTTTTTCAGAAAACCGATCAGGTCCGCCAGGAAAATATCAAAATCCGGCAACAAAGTATCCGCTGCATCTACTATGTTTTTTAATGTGACATCTCCGAACAGATCCCTGTATCTCTTTATCGATTCATACAACAAGGCCAGACGCTCCGTGGGAGCGGAGTTCATATAGATAGACATTAGAAACAGCACAACCTGCTCATCTATATCAACTTTGAGCATATTAACACAGTCTGGGTCTCCAGGAAGATGCCCGGGCTCCTCTCCCAATTCCAAGACATCAAACAACCTTTGATAGACCTCTGCCGAAATCTTATATTCGCCTTGAAATAATAGACTTCTGGCTTGAAGAAAAAACTCATCCATTTCCTCTGCTCAGCTTTCATCGCCCCAATCTCTTTCTTCATAGATTTCCTCATCCCACCCCCATCCCATCGCAATATTCTCCATTTTCCACTCTCTGCGCAAATTCCTCTATCTCATCAATCAGCGTTTCTATATCAGATGCTACATCATTGTCTTGCCTCAGGCATATTAATTTATACAAAAACTCTTGTCTCCCTGAAGGTGTTTCCTCACTGGCCCAATTCAAAATCATACTTCTAAGATCCTCTGCCGAAAGGTTTTTTAAACGTTTCTTTACCTCTTCCATGAATTCCCTATAACTTAAACTTGTCATATTTTTCTCATCTCCCATGATTTAAGGTACCGGTTACAACCCGACCCATCCGAATTTTGTCGAATAACAATGAACGGGACAACTAGCTAGTATCCGGCCAACCTGTGTATTGAATAATAAAATAGAAGCTAAAACAACACCCTGTTTAACACCAAACCATGCTTCCGCACCTCATCATATTCTTTAACCTGATACCCCAGTGCGCTGTATCCTTTCATCCTTTTTTCATACATCCTCATCAGCACAGGAACATTAATATCAACATAATCGAACACCTCAACAAACTTCTTGTTGGTGTGCAATCTATGAATGCGCCCGGCATACTGCTGCAGGGTACCACGCCAGGATATGGGAAAAGCTAGAAAGAGGGTGTCTAATCTGGCATCGTCAAATCCTTCACCGATAAAGCGGCCAGTGGCAATAATTAACCGCTCCTCATCATCTGATATTGATGCCATCTGCAACCTCAAATCTTGACGCTGTTTTTTGCCCATGCCTCCCCGAAAAACAAGAATATTACGGGAAAATCCCTGCAGTCGATCTGCAAAATACTCCAGATGCTCAGTGCGCTCAGTCAAAAACAGCGGAGAGCGACCGCGCTCTAAGGACATCAAAATATCATCAAAAATTAAGTCGTTGCGACTTTCATCTTTTATTAATGCCGTATAGATCTCCTGAATTCCTTTCTTTTGCGCATCCTCTGTAACCACAAAATTTGTATACCGTGGGTAGATTACATGTTCGAAGGGGCGCAGAGCAGCTTGCTTCTTTGGATTGACCCGAAACCGAATAGGGCCGCACTGCATTGTAATTATAGGATGATGTCCATCTTTGCGTACAGGTGTAGCTGTTAAACCGAAAACATACCTGGCTTTAACTTTAGAATTCAGGATTCTGGAATGCAGCTAAGCGCATTAAACGGTTTAGAAAGGCTGATGGCAGACTGTCTTTTTCTATATAAATTAAGTTGCTTTGGACAACTCTTACCACAAAAGGTAAGGGACACTGTATGTTTTTTTCAGGGATTCGTTTGGAAGGCGGTAATTCCCAGGGAGCGCTGTTATTTACTTCGTCTTCTGTGCTATTTCTCACACAGAGAACACCTCCATTGTGAGAAGCGTCCCGGACAATTGCTTCAACCTCACTAAATTGCATTTTTCTCAAAGTGGAGAGAAAAAACCACTGGTCAGGATAGAGCTCAAATTCTTCATTAAGAAAAACGCTGTTGTTTTTGTTACGTGGTACCCGCTGCAGTGGCAAGGCAATTAGGTTGCCAAATCCCCCTTTGGGAAGTGTGTTTTGGTTGGGAAAAATGCGATCATAGGAATCAAGGCCAATCTGGTGCCGATGTTCCATAGTACGTGTCAGGATATAGGTACCAAGGTTTCGCACAAGTGAAGCGGGAATGGGCTTTTCAAAGAAGACCCAGACATGAGCGCCATTTCCGGAGCGAGAGCGCTCAAGTGCAGCGGGTATCTGCATCTCGCCACAGGTTTCTAAAAAAGCAGCAGCATCATCCTGCCAGGACTTCTTATCAAAATCCAAGGCCAGAAACCAGCAGGTTTCATCCTGCAGTAATGGATAAATACCAGCTGTATGCCTCCCAGCCAGATGATCAAAGATTACCTGGTCGGTTACCGATAGGAGTTCCCTGTATTCACAGGCATTGCATTTAATCTCCGGTTTTCTGCAAACAGGCTTTGTCCACTCGTTACGACAAGCCGGAGCATAGCCTGACCTACCACCTCTTCCCTCCCAGCGGACAGCGTAAACATCTTCCCTACCGCGAAAAAGGCTGCGGAACAGAGCAACTTTTTCTGAAGGAGTGGAACCATTTGTAACAACATTGCTCATCCCTGCGACATTGGTGTGTTCAACAAACATAATGTTGTCTTTTTCTAGGTGGTCCTCACGGGAAGATTCACATAAAAGTGCCCTGAGGCTTGCATTTTCCTTACGCAAACTAGCACACTCGGCTAGAGCTTTTTCAAGTTGTTTTTTTAGCCTTTTATATCCTTCATCACTCATTCCAATCAACCTTCTTAAAGTAATCATGCATTTTTTTGTGCCAGTACGACTGTTTTGGAACTTCCTAATAACGTTATTGGACGCAAGAAGAAATAATCCTCTCTCTCAACCATAAAAACAGACAGGCCGCCTGGCTGGCACTAATCCCCTAAGCGGCCTAAACATTAATATCCTACTTTCATCCACTACCACCTTAGCAAATTCGGTGCTACAGGATGATCGTGGTTTGAGTTTGTGGTGGCACGAGTCTTTCGTCTAGCCTACAAGCCCTTGTTCGGCCATTTTTCGGCTGATTCTCTGACGGCTAACTACTATCCCCTCAGCCTCTAATTGTTTCTTAACCCGACGTGTGCCATACGTTTTACGGCTCTTCTGAAAGCTCCGCTTAATCTTCTGCCCCAGGTGCCGTACCTATAGTGCGTAAGGCATTTTACCATAAAATTATCAACACAATGAATAAACTCTAGCCCCTAGTAAGCTCGGGGAGAAAAGCATCTCCCCGAACAAAGGTACCGGTTACCACCCGACATTTGTCAAATATGATCGAATTGCTTAATCTTCAATGATTACCTATTAAGTACCTTCACCTGCCCTATCGTCCCAAGCTAATCACTGACTTCGCTATAGCGAGGGTAACAAATATCTTCTTTATCCCATAGCCTGAAGAATCTTACGATACAGTAAACTACGGGGGTGCAGTAGGCTGTTTTGCTTTGGTTCCTTGGACTTTTCAATAATAAATAGAATTTCATCCAGCAGCTTCTGCCTGAGGACATTTCAGCTATGCACTTAACGCCATTTCCAACACAGGACAAATCTCCTCAGGGTTAAGCCCCATGGGTACGGCGGTAAGAATAAGATCGACCCGGCGCCGAGGTACGTTGGCCTGCAAGTAAACGCACGATGAAAAGAGTTCCCATCAGGACACTGGATGTTTTGCGATGGCATCAGGAACACTCAACCCGGAAGGTACCATGGCCACTAGGCAGATGAACAGTGATCCAGGAACTGTTTTGAATTGACGATCGGACGATCACTTTCGACAAAATGCGGGGGGTAAATGGTACCTTTGCCCTGATTAAAATGTATTGACAATGTAAATACAGGAAGCTATATTAATGTTAGGTGAAGGTATTGAAAATTAAGCGTTTTGACTGGGATAATACAAATATAGAGCATATAGCCAGACATAATGTTACGCCTGATGAGGCGGAAGAAGCGTTTATTGATGCTTTGTTTCGCAAGGGCAGGGATAGACGGTTGCTAGTATACGGTGTGACAGATGCAGGACGATATCTATTAGTAGTAGTCATATTAAAACCCGACGGTGTTGCCCGTGTAATCACAGCACGAGATATGAGCCGTTCGGAAAGACGTTATTATCTACGGGAAAAGGGGGTATGGTAAATATGACCAAAAAGGTGCCTGAGTTTAGAACCGAGGAAGAAGAAGCCCGTTTTTGGGATGAACACGACAGCACAGAGTTTATTGATGATTTTGAGCCTGTAGAAATAGAACTTTCGCCGGAATTGAGGGATGAGATTATAAGTAAAAGGGAACTTAAAAAATCGGTCACATTGCGTTTGGAACCTAGCCAGATCAAGGCCGTAAAAAAAATCGCTGCTAAAAAGGGGCTGCCGTATCAGACTTTGATCCGTTTATGGATTGCAGAAAAAATCAGGAACGAATTTATGTAAGGAACAAACCAGCCTGACTTTTTCCTGGAATGTTTCCTCAGGTGAGATGCTTTCAATAATCAATTATTAAGTTAAATTTTTTTGTAGTTGATAGTTCATCCATCATATTCCCGACGCATTCGTTCTGCAACGCTCTGTGCAGACACAACTCTACCGGTAGCTAAATCTGCAAGCCCTTTTTCAATTTCTTCATTAAACTGCTCCGTTGTCAAATCACCATATACAAGTGGCTTATTTCCCGAAACTTTAACATCAAAGGGAAGTCCATTTTGCTGAACAACTTGACGCAGGAAAATATTAATGGCATTTGACATAGAAATACCGAGTTTGTCTAATACCATTTCAGCTTGCTTCTTTATTTCCGGCTCAACACGAGCAAACACATTTGATGTTTTTGCCATAAACATCGCCTCCTTGATACCTATATCATAGCAATTGTATTGCGATATGCAAGCTAAATATAAAGAGTACCGGTAGGATGATAAGACTAACAGGATTTAGCAAAAGTGCAATATTAGCAGTAAATATTAAAGAGTGAGGACCGATTACCTGTCAGCCGCGTGAACCTGTGGGATTGGGGTTTCTTGTTAGACACTAGTTTATTTATTGTTCGTTAATATTCGACAAAAGTCGGGTGGTAACCGGTACCTTTGCGCACAGTGGCAGAGGATAAAGATAAACAGCGATATCAATATCGCCAATCAATGATTACCTCACCTACCCTATCCGTCCCAAGCTAATCACTGACTTCGTTATAGCGAGGGTACTTGGAGCATTTCCACCTATGGAGCGATTCGTTGTAGGAAAGAGGTACCTCTATAAACCAATAGGATGACCTTTATTCTTTGTAAAGCCAACAACCTACATTAGTTAGGCAAGGTGGAAAATTCGATGACAATTTTAAATCACAATATTTTTAATAATATAAAGCCAACCAAAATAACCACTAAGATGATGAGGAATATATTATTTATACTTTTTTTCATACTGTTAATCGAATCAATAACACTTTGGTGCTCATCTTTTCTTTTTGCATCATATTGCTGTAGTGTCTCGCCGCTGCTTTGAAGCAACTCCTGCTGTTGTTCATGGTATTGCTGCAGCTTTTCGTCGCTGTTTTGAAACAACTCAAGTAGATGTGTATGATGCTGCTGCAACTGCTCTCCGGTGCTCTGGAATTGATCCAAGAGGCGTATATATTCCTTTTCCCTTTTCTCACCGTACTGCCGCAGTTGCTCCGCGGTGTTTTGAAGCTCTTCCAACAAACGCGTATACTCATTTTTCCTTTCCAGGTCGTTCTGTTCCAGTTTTTCGCTTGTACTTTTAAGCGTCTCTATCAACGCATTGGAATTCACAATATTACCTTTAAATTTTTCAATCTCCTGTATCAAATCTTCAATATCATTAAACATACTGATGCCCCCATTTGCTGTTTGCACAAAGTGCTAATATTCCATAAAATACTGTGTCTTTCTGAACTTTACTATATATAGCGTCTATTGTTTGTTTGAGCGTAGTTCTTTTGCACAGAGAATTTATCAATAATATTTTATTTCTAGGATTTAGCCTATTATAAAAAGCGCCAACTTGTTCTAATGTTTCATTAAATTCGATTTCATTTAAATTTCCTAAAACCCTTTCGAACCTTGAGATATCAGGGCTATTTAAAGCAACGATATTATATAAAAACAGAAGATAATCCAGCTTTGTGGAATATTCATTTTCATTGCTTTTGCGAATATTGTCAATCATTCTGCTATCTACTCCGTTTAAAACAAGTGCAGTTGCATCTTTAATAGTAAGCATATTTGCCCTATCGGAGTCTTGCTCAATCTCTAACAGTGATAATGAAAAATGATTACTTAAAACTTCCACAGTTTGTGAAGCATCTCTTTCCTTATATGCCTCGAGAAAGTCAAGCATTTCCAATAACTGCTCCCGGTGATGATATAAAAATTGATGGTAATGCCAGTCAACATAATAACCGATAACTTCTTCGATGGATTTTGCACTTTTGATGCTGCTAATTTCTCTTTTATAATCACCCATAACATGAAGATAATCGACTGTTTTTTGTATTACATCCTTTACTTCAGGCTTCTTTTCCTTAAAATCAATATAAAAAATAGCACAGTTATCCTCTTCATTGAGACTAACGATATACCAATTAAAAACAAAGCCAATCCTATACAAAACATAAAGATGTCTCATATATTTTGAAACTTGTTGGTTATAGGGTTCTCTTGGGTTGGTATGTAGACGTAATTCCGTGTGCTTTTCCACCATCCTTAACTTATCGTAAAGACTAATTATCCCATTATAATACTCATCCTGTTCTTCTATTCCGCCAAATATCTTTGCAAAGGCCTGATTAATATCGTTTTGTTTGGTTTTCTTTAATAGTGCTACAATCTGTTCAATCGGGGTATCTCTGTGAAGAAAAATGCGATTTTTTGATGAGTAAGCATCTTTCTCTAAAAATAGAACAATCGAGCGGGCATCATCCTGTTTTCTTCCCGCCCGGCCGATCTCCTGAACAAATTGGCTCTTGGAAACAGGTAACCCCAGGTGGATAATATCAGTTATATCGGGCAAATTGATACCAATACCCAGATCAGAGTCCGCAATCAAAACATTGTACTTGCCTTCAGCAAAATCCTCATAAGACGATGGAAGATCAGGATTAAATACATCAACATAAACACGGTAATCTTCACTCAATTCTCTGTGCAGTGCTTTTGAAATTTCCCGATTCTTTGTTAGCACCAAGGCCTTCTTATTGTTGAATTTTGTCTTTCTCAAAAAGTTTTCTATTTCGTATATGGTTTTTGAAAATATTTCACCCTGTGAAGAGCAACCGCAAAATTTAAAGCAGTATTTGTTTTTCTTTATTTCTATATTAGAATGTACATCCTCCGGCCGAATGTCCAGTTGGTTCTGCAAATCTTTGACAACCGTGTAATCTGCGGTTGCGGTAAAACACAGAAACATTACCTTATCAACAAAATAATTCAGGTTAAAAGACAGCATTAAATACTCAGGTCTGAAGTCGTGACTCCAATTGGAAATGCAGTGCACTTCATCTAACACCACATTGGCAATAAACTCCTCAAAATTCAGTTTGATTATTTCTAAAATAAAGTCACGATTCATAAATGTTGTTGGGGTTAAATAGACCAGTTTATTTTCCGGTATATATTCATTAAAGTCCATACCCAATTCAAGATGAATAACATTATCAAAACCGTGTTGTTTCTTCAAATTATTAAGTTGGTCATTGCTGAATTATCCGGAGCAATCGAAGAATTGACTGTTACAGGTGATATGTAGAATTTGTCGTTTGATTGCAAATTATAGAACAAAGGTACCGGTTACTACCCGACTTTTGTCGAATAACAACAAACAGATGTGGGTGAGGATTAATATGATAGGAACCCTATCTTACGGGATAATCCTCCCGAACCAAAGAGGATTTTTGGTCATGGAAGGATTTTCTATTATTATGTCGTATGCAATACAATAGGGTATCTGGTCAATCCATAATTCGTTCTGGAGGTATCGAAATGGATGACAATACTGGTCAAAGAAATGCCATACGACAATTTTCCACTGGGGAAGGGCGGGGTCTGCATTGAAACGTTATCCCCGCACCGGCACCCAACCGGAAACGATGATGAAAATACTGATTACCGTTATTGACAAAACTCCTTCAGGGGGAGCCACCCTGGAGGACCTGCAGGATGCTTATGCGGAAATTAACGACCGGCGGCCTTCTCTGAGAACCATCTATCGTTATATCAGGCGATTGAATCTTTTTTTTGATCCCTTAAGCTATGGGGAAAAACCGGAGCCGGGAGAAGAAGGCCTTGCCGATGAAGATGCTGATGAGGCTGTTATTGGTGAGAAAGCTATCTGCAGCATAAGGCGCGGCAGTAAGACATACTATATTTTTTGTGGGAAAGAGGATGATCTGCCTGCTGGCAACCATGATGCCGCCATGATGCTGCTGGGCATGTATCCTCAATTGCGGGGAGCGATGAAAAGCAGCATTGAGGCGGCCATGCAGAGCATCTTTCGCAATTCGCTTTCCGGTTTAAGCACCTTTGCCGGCATTTTATGTGAACTGGAGCATGTTGTCCATGTTTCCGGCGCCTTTCCCGCGGATCCCGCGAAAAGCGAGGCCATGATCCGTGAGATTCTGCGGGCCATCCGGGAGAAAAAAAGGGTGCGTCTCAGCTATCTGCGCACCTACGATGGGGCTGTCACCGAACGGGTGGTGGAGCCCCACGGCCTGTTGTACCGTCTGAACAACTGGTACCTCACCGGCCTGTGTACAAAGCGGCAGGAAAGGCGGGTCTTTTTGCTACTGAACATCAAGGATCTTGCAGTGCTTGAAAACAGCTTTTACAGCATGCCTCCTGGGTTCTCTTTAAAGGAGGCTTATCAAGATATTTGGGGCACCTGGACCGATGATGAATCCGGAGATCTGGAAACGGTGCGCATCAAAGTCTGTGCCGGCCCCGCGGAGCGCTTCAGGCACAACCTTTTTCATGAAAGCCAGCGTGTACAGGAGCTCACGGACGGAGGAATCGAGGTCACCTACCTGTTGGCCGGAGCACAGGAGATGATCCCCTGGCTGATGAGCTGGGGCGGTGCTGTGGAAGTGCTTGAACCTGCCTGGTTAAGGGAACAGCTGATCAGTAGTTTACAGGAAACGTTGCGCTGTTATCTATAGAAACAATAACAGTTCCTTTCTTGTCCTGTAGGAAATTCCGTTTTTCTTGGCCCATTCGCTTAGTTTCATATATCACCATAAAAGGTAAAATAAATCTACATTTTAATTAACAGTTTATAACACCCCACCTACATTACCCCTGCTAAAAAAATGACAAAATTTTTCTAGCTCTGCACGAATATGACACCAAGCTGTCATAACAGTTTGCTATTATTTACTTGGAGGATCTTGTCTTTTTCTATCCAAGGAGTGTAATTAATGCTGGCAGTTGTAATTCTTCTGTTAATTGCAGGGCTTATGGGCGTTATTATGGTCACCATCATGTTCGGTGATACTGGCACGGCCGTCACTATCGGTGCGCTGACAGCGATACTGGCGCTTATCGGTTTTATCATTATCAAAAAGCAGATATCTAAACCCTAAGCTGCACAATTCCCGCCATGTTACCCTTCTCCCCCGCTCTAATTTGGTTGTGCTTATTAGAGCAACCTTCTTTTACCCAACTTGTACCTTCACCTTTATTAGCCCCGTTAAAATATAACAAAATTATCCTGGACAGCATGTATGTGACATGCTGTCCAGCAGTTTGTCACCTGAATGTCACTTTAGCTTTCTAAAATAGAATTGAATCAAGGTGGAATTGATTTCTTCGCCCTTGAATCACTGCCGGCAACATGAAGTGTGATACAACTCAGCGCAATTATTATGAGAGGAGTAGATCATATGGAAATATTACGGGCCGAAAATCTATCAAAGGTCTACCACGGTAGACAGGAAGTACAGGCCTTGGATCAGGTCAGCCTCAGTGTGGAAAAAGGCAGCCTGCTGGCGATTATGGGTGACAGCGGTTCTGGCAAGTCTACCTTTTTGCATATTTTAGGCGGCGTTGATCACCCCACAGGCGGGCGTGTTTTTATTCAGGGAACAGATATTACAGAGCTTTCAGAAAGCCAGATGAGCGTATTTCGCAGAAGAAACATCGGCATCATCTACCAGTTTTTCAATCTGATCCCGAATCTCAACGTACGCAAGAATATATGTCTGCCCTTGCTCTTGGACCGGCGAAAACCGGAGCAAGACTATTACGAGGATATCATCCAAACACTGGGCATCACCGATAAGCAACAGCGATTTCCCAATGAGCTTTCAGGAGGCGAACAGCAACGCGTCGCCATTGCCAGAAGCCTGATCAGCCGCCCTGCTGTTATTTTGGCTGACGAACCCACCGGAAATCTTGACCGCCGGAACACACAGGAAATTATCTCTCTTTTTAAACTCGTTAATAAGAACTTCAAAGCCACTATTATTCTTGTCACTCATAATGAAAAGGTTGCTCTGGCCTGTGAGGAAGTCTACACCATGGCTGATGGCCGGCTCTATGAGGGGGACAGAAGATGAGCATTATCAGAGAACTGGCACATGACTCTGTGAAAACAGATCAGAAGAGCTTGATCGCTGTTCGGGTATCAATTTTTATCGCGGTGGTTTTGATCGGCTTTTTCCTGATTGTCTTCAGCATAAACGATTACGGTCAAGTAGCCTACCTGACGGAAACCACGGGAGGCCACTCAGCGGAGCTCTTTGCCACAAGCCCTGAAGACGTGGCAGAGCTTAAAATAGATCACCGGGTAAAGCGTTTAGCACTAATTCAAAGAGAAGAGCTGGAAGACACTTCACTAAAGCGTCCCCAAATGGAGATCGATTATCTCGATGCGCCAATGTACGAATATAAATGTGTTGAACTGGCATCTGGAAGATATCCGCAAAACAGCGATGAACTTTTGGTTTCAGAGCTCTTCCTCATGGAAAATCCGGGTTTTAAAATCGGCTCCGGTGTCACCATCGCCGGTCGTCACTTTCAAATCTGCGGCACCTTTAAGGAATATCTGTTTTCCTTTGAAGGCACGTATACAAGTTTTGGCTGGATGGACAGCACAAAAACACAGGTTTCAGGGCCTGTGGATCTTTGTATCTGGCTTGAAAATGAAAAAGCGACCTATAAGCAAATCCCCGCTCTGGTACAAAAACTGGGGCTTGACCCTGTCAAACTGGAAAAGGATGGCGGACTGATCTACAATACAGCTTATCTTCAAGCCAAACTGATCTTCCCCGGTGGGATTCTTAAACCAACCGGGGATGTTGCGGAAACAATGCTGTTTCGCGGTGTTGCCCTTTTATGCCTGATCCTGCTTTTTGTCTTGATCATAAACAATGCTTTCTCTATCTGGAATGAACGTGACCTGAAACAGATCGGCCTGTTGAAGAGTTGCGGTATGAGTAAGTCTCAGGTTAAGCGCTTTGTGGTTGAAAAAGCCCTTCTTCTTTCGCTGCGGCCTATTTTGCTTGGTATCGCCGCCTCCTATTTGTTGACTCTTTTACTCTTTTACTTGTTTGAAATGACACATACAAAATATCACATCGCATATACTCCCATAGAAATTCTCAAAACCCCTTTTGCCCCTCTGGCGGGAGCTGTGTTGCCGGTTTTATGTTTGGCACTGCTGATTGTTTTCCTTGCATCACTAAAAACGGCCAAGAAAAGCAGTGAGCTGTCTGTTGTCAACGCAATCAAAAACCTGGATCCCGAACGCAGCCTCAACCTTAAAGACATCCGCTATACATCCAACATTGAGTGCAGCCTGGCCAAAGAGTACAGCAGCAGTTATGGCAAAACTTATCGCGGCATGAGCATCGCTTTGGCCTTGGCCTGCCTGATTTTCTCGATGGCACTCATTGTCCAGAGTTTCAATCACCTTCATGAACGCTATAACACCTATCAGAGTCCCTATAATATAAATGCGTCCTTTGTTACATTGGAAAATGCCAATCCTGAAATGATCGCACAGCTCAAACAAGTGAACGGGATTAGCCGATTGATTCTTTATCGAGCTCATATGAATCTTGAGTTTTACGAAAGCGATAATCCTGATTTCCTCAGTCATGAGAAGCGCAAGGCCCGGGCAAGGCTAAAAGAAAACAAGAAACCCTTCGCTGTCCCTGTCAACCTGTATGGCATAGATGATGCAGAGTGGAATCAGTTCTGTGAGGAACACGGGCTTAAGTCCGGCAGCGGGGAAGCAAAAGGAAGCAAAGAGGTTTTTTTGCTGAACAGGATTGCGGAAGACCCGGGGAGGCCTTGTTTACGGAGCAACCATATCCCCTTAGCCGGTGAAGCCCTGAAGGATATTCATCTGCGAAGAGAAGCTGATTCTGAAGCAGGATTGATCAGCCTCAAGATCGCGGACCGACTGACAGAAGTGCCTTTCGGTATAGCTCCCCTGCCTCAGAGATCCATCAGCCTTTTTATGCCTTTGAGCTGCTTTGATTCCTTTTGTCAGGATCACGGTTTCGACCGGCCGCTGGAAGGTAAGAGATATAGCATCTCCATCACGGCGAATAAAGATGAGCTGGATAAGATAACCAGAATAACAAGGCAGACTGTGTATGAATACATTCCTAAAAGTGATGCAATGGTAAGCTCAAGCAATGATATCAAGCGCCTGTCACAGGAAGAATCGGCCAATACCAAGATTCTCTTCATTTTCATTCAGAGCTTTCTGCTCTTTGTCGGGCTCTCGAATGCATACAACAGCTTTAACTCCAATCTGCAAGCCAGGAGACGGGATTTTGCCCTTCTCCGCAGTATTGGCATGCAAGAACAGCAACTGAAAAAGATGCTCTTATACGAGGGAGGCTTTCTATTGCGCAAAGTGCTGCTCATCTTCTCTGTTTTGCTTGTGGCCTTGGTGACCCTGTTTGCCTATCGAAAGAAGATGCTCTTTGCTCCCTGGGAGATCTTCACCAATCTCAATTTTTTGCTGTTGTTCGCCTTTCTCGGGATCAACGCCATTGGCATCTTCGCCGCCATCTATGGTGGTATACGCCGTGCACTGAGCCAGGACATTCAGGAATCACTGCGGGAAAACTAAAGGCTGATCTATGGGGGAAACTCAGGGGGAAAACTCCACTCACAGGGATCACCGGCTCCGGCAGCTGCAAGTTGATGATAAAGCCTGATCTCAAAGCAACTGCCGGAGTTTTTGCTTTCCACCTCAAGGCTGCCGCCATGCCCCTCAACAATTGATTAATATTCATAATCAGGCTTGGTGTGACCACAGCTTTTCGGGAGAGTGATTTGTGTTCGGCATGTTTCTGAATTCCTGTTATGTTGCACTTCTATTATACTAGTAAACCGGCCGGCATACCGGGGTTTTGCTGCATCACTCCACCGGTTTACCGGGCTTTTGCTGTAACAAGCCCCGTCAGCATCAATAATACTTAATCATACCGCCACCCTGGTGCTTCGGGCGCGATAATAGTATAATTTGAAATCAGAAATTTATCAACGAACTGAAACAGAGATGCCCGGAAACGGAATTCCCGGGCTTATAACTTTTATTGGTTAGCGCTGCTCGCGGAGGGGATGGTTTTGCTGATATATCTTTCCCTTGTCTCCCTTTGATTCAAACCTCGTTCAAACTCGCATAACTCTTGCGCCGCAGGCCTCTCTCAGAAAAAACGAAACGGGGGGCGTGGCTAAGACCATATATCGACATAGAACCTGGTTTCTTCCCCAATCCCCTCTCGATGGCTTTTTACCAGTTCGAGATGGCGCAGAGTTGCAAAGATCCCGTCTCCATCTTCAATCGTCATATCCGGATACCTAGCCTTCATGTAGCTGACAAGCTCCTCGCGGGGCACCGACCCTTTCTCCTTAACGTATTCATAAAATGTTCGCTGTATGGGGGTGAGGCCTTCCGCCCCCTTCTGCCCCAGCAACTCCCGGCTGGCCCGCGCCGCCGACACCGCACCCACATCGCAGGTCTTGGGCCGTGACATCGCAATTATGTAGCAATCTTCGCAGAGATTCTTTCCAGCATGCGCGTAAATCTCATCATCGGGCACCTCAGACTGACACTTGTCACACTGCATCTTGAGATCCTCCTTTGTCCTCTTCCTTCTTCCACGCTTTAAAATCCTTTAAGGCCTGCACCACATAGGATGTGTAGGCTATAGAGGGCCCTCCCCCCATTGCTATGGCTATGCTACAGGCTTCCATAATTTCGTCGGCTGTTGCTCCCCGGTCAAGCGCCTCCTTAACGTGGTGAACAATGCACGGCTGGCACCGGATACCTACTGCAATGCCCACCGCTATAAGCTCCTTCACTTTATGGGGTATCAGTCCCGGGACATTTACTGACTGGGTAATCCTGCTTGAGCCCTCCATCAACCCGGGCAGTGCTTCTTGAATTGCCTGCCGTCCTTCCTGAAGCAATCTAATTACTTGTAGAGACTCATTCATGGAATTATATGCCTCCTTATCCTTGGATTAGGGGTTTCAAAATAAGACTGTCCACCGGATGGGCATAACGGTCTCCATAACAAACTGCTCCTGTGTGCCTGAATAGTGGTTATTGCCAATTTAATCCATGGCTCTCACTCCTTTTTGTATTATAAGTATATACGCATACTCTTATAGTGTGGGCATCACAATATCCGTACTATCAACACTTATTATGGGGGCATACATTACATGAAAATTCGTGGGGACATTTTTTGAAGGCTTTCTTAAACATCTCATCCATTCTATTTTTATACTCTTGGAATACATCGAGGTTGATCGTGTAAAATACCCTGCAGCCCTTGCGATTCGCGTAGAGCAGTCCAATACTCTTGAGAACTCTTAGATGTTGGGAAACAGCCGGTTGGGAAATGCCAATTTTTCGCGCTATATCAGAAACGCAAAAGACCTCGTTTGCATTTGAGGCAAGCATTTTTATTATTTTCCCCCGCGTTTCATCACCTAGCACTTTAAAAACATTTGTCATGCTTACTGGCCGGTCTGTCACCGATGCTTCATCTCCACTATAAGTCTATACTTAAAGTCTCATATTTATGCTCTGTTTGTCAAGCCCTATTAAAAAAAAATTCGTATTTTGCTCAGAATGAATTTAATACCTTCGGTAGTCAGTTTGTGACGCTGGCGGTTCATAAACAGAAGACTATATGTTATGCGGAATGCCAATTTAGATAGCCACTTTCTCCATAGAAATCGGTAGCTGACTTTTAGTCAGCGCTTTTTTTTGGTCGATCTCTAAATCAGAATAAAGGAAGCTAGGCATCAGCAATGAACCGATGGGAATAAAACATCCAAATGCTCCCTATCTTTCACTGCTTTAAAGACCGGTATGTACTGCCTTGAGCAGATCCCATATCTTCAGAAACGGGGCGGAAAAATAACCGCTGGCGATGCTTTGTAAAAAACCCAGCGGTCGATGCCCTCTCCGATTATCAAAAACAAGACTGCCAAAATCCAAATCCACTGCGTGATTGTCCCCCCGATAGTCCAGGGTAGAAACGCAACAATGGCGCCGGTCAACGGTGCTGCAATACCACCGGCTAGAGCAAGTATGATTCTCGTCCTGCGGATTCCGTTATTCAGCCAACTACAAGGCTGGTCCTGGTATAAATTGAGGCCGCTGAGCCTGTCAATCACTATGGAAACAACCTTCAAACGCAGCAAGGTCAATAACACAAGTCCGGCGGCAATCAGGACAATCGTTCCTCCCTGTTCAAGCAGCGGTGATCGCACAACCATAATAGCTGCCGAGATGGCCCAACCAATTTGAAAAGCTCCGGTATAAAAGCTAAACAGTGTATCGCAGTGGTTCCATACCGGTCTGGTGGGAACCAGATAGATCATGCTCATGGCTCCCACCAAAGTTACCCCGGTTAAGCCCGCTAGTATTCTTATGGCATTACCTGCTAATGGGAGAATGGTCATCTCCTGATCTATTATTAATGGCAGCAAGTCGACCCCGCCGGCCAGCAGCACTAAACCCAAAAAGACACTGGTTAAGATGTTTTCCCGGGACAGCCTGGAACTACGCCAGTTCAGGATAGCCCGGGGAGCACGCAGGGGAGAGGCAAGATGCCTGGTGGCTCCTAAGATACCCACAACCCCTAATACAAACGTTACCATGTAGAAGGCTTCTGACTCTATCCGCCAGAAACTTAGCCATAGCAAGCCCCAGATCAAAGTGCCGGCCGCGCTTTGCAATGAGACAGTATAGATTATCAGAGGCCACTCCGCTTCTGGGTGATAGAATGGAGACTTGATTCCCTTACCTATTATTTCCTCTGGGCATGCGCTTTTCTGCCAGGGCTTGCTATGGGAAAGAATCGGCACCTTTAATCACCTCGCTGCAGCAAATAAAATTCCGGATCAGACGCACCGGCAAGCCGCATAGCTGCCCGGCCGCGGATCTTCTGACTGATTTCTTCCACAGTGCCAAACTGAATAGCACCGCCGGTGCATGCCGCAACACAGGCAGGCTGTTCTCCCTTTTCCAAAAGGTCAAGACACAAGTTGCATTTTTGCATATGACCGTCTGTACCAAATTGCGGGGCGCCAAAGCGACATGCCCAGGAACAGAAACGGCATCCTATACACTTTTGGGCATCACGAACTACAATCCCATCTTCTGCTCTCTTACTGATGGCACCGGCTGGACATGATTTTATGCAGTCAGGGTCTCCGCAGTGCATGCAGGACATAGATATGTACCACACTCGGGCATTCGGATAAACTCCCTCTTCCAGAGTAACTATTCTTCTCCAACGGGGGCCAGTGCTGCCAGGCTGCGCATCCACCAGAGGAGGCAGTGAATTCTCCTGTTTACAGGCGATTTCGCAGGCATAACAGTTGGTACACCGGGTTGGATCAAATAAGAATGCCAGTTGCATTAGTTTCCTCCCCCTTTCGATATCGGGCTAACACGACATAAACACTGCATATAATTAGCCTGGCTGGAGATCGCACAAATATCATCTTCAATGCCAAGCACATTATAATTGGCCTCTTCCCATCCTCCGGGTACATACACTGATGTCGGAGCAATGGTTTCCGTCAGGTGTGCTTTTAATTTAATTGAACCGCGAGGTGATTCGACCAAGACCAAGTCATTGTTTTTGATGCCCAGTTCGTTTGCTTTTCGCGGATTAATCAGTAAAAAGGATTCAGGAACTATTTCGCGCAGCCAGGGAATAGTGCGCATTTCGGAATGAACATACACCGGCCCAGCCCGCCCGGTTAGAGCATTAAGCGGATATTCACGTGCGAGTTCGGGTTTGCTCCTGCGGTTTTCGGAACCCTCGTAATAGACCGGCAAACCATCAAATCCCATGGATTCCAGAATGACGGATACTATGTTCACCTTTCCCCCCGGCAAATTTCCGACCCCAAACCGACGACCAGTTTGTTGAACATTATAGACCCAAAAGGAATGCCGTTTTCGCTTTCTTCCAGATCCTTATAGCTAAACTTTTCTCTGGCGAACAATTCGTCGATGTAATAACTTATATCAGTGGAAGGGAAATATTCTTGTAACCCCAACTTCTGTGCCAGTTCAATGAGTATCTCGCCTTCACACTTGCACTCACCGATCTGAATCAGTTTGCGCCTGAGGTTTACGATGGGCAAAGCATAATCATATTTAAACCATTCCGGGTCTGTTCTTTCCAAATATGAGGTAGTCGGAAGAACAATATCTGACACTGCTGTAGTCTCAGTATGATACAATTCGCAGACTACATTCAGTTCTGCATTGAGAAAGGCTTGGCGCACTCCTTCCGAGTTGGCTAGCATGCGCAAGGGGTTACCTCCCTGAATGAAGGTGGCTTTGATGGTATTGTTACGCAAATCGCGCAGCATATCCGGTGTAGCATGCACTCCCTGCATCATAAACAACAACGGGTATGTGCAGCCATCGGGAGTGAAAGTAGTCGAATGCCCGAACAGACGCAACTCATCCGGTTCAACATAATCCGGTTGTATGAGATGGTTGAAGAAAAACTTGGGGTTAAAGTTTGGTGAACCATCGACCAACACATCACAGCCCTTTTGGTCAATATGCCCTGTAACCACTCTCAAAAGAGCAATTGCCCGTGCTGTTTGTGTCACATTGATTTTGCCTTCAATACCATGTCCGACTATAATGCAGGCCCCCGCTGTGGTGGCATACTCCCGAGCCAGATTACGGATGACCTCGGCCGGTATCCCTGTAATCTTCTCCGCCCATTGGGGCGAATAGGTCACACCATCTCGATTTCCGCCATTTAGATGCTGGCGGAGTTGCCGCAGTCCCGGGTCATTAGTGTGTTGATTGACAAATTCGTGATCCCAGAGGTCATCTTCTACAATAACCGTCAGCATGGCCAGTGCCAGGGCTAAATCAGTGCCGGGTTCAATAAAGATAAATTGGTCAGCTCTGGCTCCCAGATGAAACTGAAGAGGATCGATAACGATTATTTTACCGCCGCGGTCGCGCACATCAAAGATTTTACGTAACAGCGGCGCGGCAGAGAAGGCCGGCTGTCTGCCCCAGTATATCAGCAGCCTGGCATTTTCATAATCACTGTAGAGGGGAATACCCCCGTAAGTAGCTACCTCCCCAATTACTCTCGGAGCAAAACACTCGGATGTTCCCATTCCCGGTACTACACCGAAAGCATTGCAGAAGCGTTGGAGCATAAGATATTGGAATGCCCATCCCGATGCCTGGCCACGCAGAAAACCGATAGACTCAAAGCAACTTTGTTACTTCCCCCGGCCTCACCCGGGGCCGGGGGGCTGCAAGCTGATAATAAAGCCTGATTTCAAAACAACTGCCGGAGTTTTTGCTTTCCACCTCAAGACTGCCGCCATGCCCCTCAACAATTGATTTTGCCATGGACAAGCCAATGCCGAAGCTTTCTTTTTGAGCATTTTGGCTCTTGAAAAAGCGGTCGAAAATATGCCTTAAATCTTCTGCTGAAATGCCAGGGCCATTATCCTGAATGGCGATGCTCCGGTAAATATCATTTTCTGAAAGCCGGATCTCTACAATGCCCTTTTCTTCAACAGCCTCGACAGCATTTTTCACCAGATTCAAAATTGCCTCCATAAGCCACGAGCGATCCCCTTTGACCTCGTAATCCTGACCGGTCAATCTCAGCTCGACCTGCTTTTTATGTATCAAACTTTCAATCGGTTGAATCGCTTCATAGATCATGCTCTCAGCGCTAAAGCATTCGCTGCGAAAGATAATAGCACCGGCATCGAGCGAAGAAAGCTTCAATAAGTCGGAGGTCAGCCTGTTCAGGCGATTGATCTCTGCATCAAGACGCGCAATATACTCTGCCTGATTGGCTTCATCCTGCTGAATTAAGTCCAGCAAGAGCTGAATTGTGGTCAGGGGTGTTTTGATCTGGTGGGTGATATCCTCAATATTTCTTTTCAGGAGTGTGCGATCAGTCAAAGCGTTCTCTCGGGATTCGCGCAGAATCAGAACCGTCTTATAAAGGTCATCTCTCAGCTGCCCAAAGAGATCATCGCGCAAGACCAGTTGATCCTCACCCCGGTGCAAAGCCCCAAGATAATCAGAGAGTTCAAGTATATCTATTTCAAGGCTCTTCTCTTCTCTGACATTCCAGAAAAATGAAAGCAGCCCTGCAACAAAAGCCAATGCCACATTCATCCATGTCAGCTTATACCGGTTTATATAACCGGTGTCAGGCAAATAGCCATAGTCGTGCAAAAACTTTGTTCCATCGGTTATCAGTTCATCAGGCCTCTCTTTTAAGAGAACTGCCAAATCTTCCTCAGCCGCAGCCGGCCTATCTATGGACTTATCTTTGACTGAATTGCTTAAAGCCGCTCCGGCAAAAAGGCTGAGGGCATTCTCTCCTTCGTCGAGAGCAAATTTTGTAGCCAGAGACAAAAGCAAAAACAAGGCGACAAAGATGATAACACCTTTAACAATGGCTTTTCTCATCGGGAGATCTCTCCTTCATTCCAGCGATAGCCAATGCCGCGAACCGTCTGGATTTTGTTTCTGTAGGGCCCTAGCCTATTTCTGAGTCGCCGGATATTAACAGACAGAGTATTATCATACACAAAGTCTGAATCAAGACCCCAAACAATGTCGATTATAAGCTCTCTGGTCAGCGTTCGGCCCGGATTTTCCATAAAAAGACACAGGAGCTGGAATTCCTTCCGGCTTAGCTCATCCTCTCGCCCATCAATAAAAGCCTTTTTCAAATTCTTATCCAGGATGACACCCTCACTTTGCAAAACGCTCTGAAGTTTCGGGTCCTTCTTCGCCCGGCGTAGAACTGTCTCCATTCTCGCTTTCAGCACCGGCAATTTGAAGGGCTTGGCGATATAGTCATCTGCTCCGGATTCTAATCCGCGGATAACATCCCTGTCGCTGTCCCTAACCGTTAAACAAATAACAGGTATTGAACATTTCTCTCGAACAAAGTCAAGAAATACAAAGCCGTCTCCATCCGGCAAGTTCAGATCCAAGAGAACCAAATCTAAATCTTCCTGAAAACATGCCTTTGCCTCTGACAATGTCGCAGCCGGAAAAACCACATAGCCTGTGTTTTCTAAATATCGCTTGACTGCAAAAAGGATATTCTCTTCATCCTCTACCAACAGGATTTTTTTCATATTGAAAACTCCTATTCATAATCAGGCTTGGTGTGACCACAGCTTTTCGGGAGAGTGATTTGTGTTCGGCATGTTTCTGAATTCCTGTTATGTTGCACTTCTATTATACTAGTAAACCGGCCGGCATACCGGGGTTTTGCTGCATCACTCCGCCGGTTTACCGGGGTTTTGCTGCATCACTCCGCCGGTTTACCGGGCTTTTGCTGTAACAAGCCCCGTCAGCATCAATAATACTTAATCATACCGCCACCCTGGTGCTTCGGGCGCGATAATAGTATAATTTGAAATGGGAATTATCGTCATCTGTTTTGGGGACTTCCTTCTGGGGAGGGGGGAAAGTGAGATGTCTTTCAGGCCTAAAAAAGATTTCTGGTTTGGGATTCTCATCTGGGGACCCACACTATATGCCATATGCCTTGTTATCCAGAACCGTACCATCTGGCCTGCATTAGTGGTTGTCATCCCTTTAACGGCATTTGTCGGCTCACTCTGGTTTGGAACCGTTTATACGATTGCAGAAACATCACTGGAGATCAAGTACGGGCCATTCCTTGAAAAAATACCCTTATGCGAAATTCAAAGGGTCAAGCGCACCAGAACTCTCTGGTCCAGTGCCGCACTCTCTTTTGACCGGCTGGAAATCAAATACGGTTACGGTACCGTGTTTATCTCCCCTCTTGATACTCATAAATTTATCAACGAACTGAAACAGAGATGCCCGGAAACGGAATTCCTGGGGTTATAAATCTTATTAGTTAGCGCTGCTCGCCAGGGGGACGCGTCTGGATATAGCTACTTGCAGTAAGTAAATTACTCAAGCCTGACCCCAATTCTAAAACAGCTTCAACTGCCCATCGATATCCATCTTCCAGGATGGGTTATCGGTATCGTTGATCATGCCGCGGGCGGCTTCCATGGCTCCTGGTGCGGGTATTTTTTCGGGATCGATGACCATGCGCTGCTGGCCGCTGAGGGTGGGCCTGGACACCAGGCTGTAGATCACCGGGAAGTCTTTCATGATGCCTGTCTGGCGGTGTGCTGTAACACAGAAGAGCTGTACTCCCGCCTGCTGTGTCAAGGCTTTGAGGATTTCCAGGATGTGCCCGCTGGAGGCCTCTCCGAAGGGGTTGTCGGCGATGATCACGCTGGTGCGCTGCTCCCGCTGCTCCTTCTTTCTCTTTTCGCGCAAGTAAGCCATCAATGCTACAAAAACCGCAAAGCGCCCGATATACTTCTGTGCCCCGGACCAGAAGGTCAGGTTTTCCCAGCGGTCATAATCTGAACTCTGATAGGGCTGGTCATCTGCGCGGGGTTTGAGCACAGTGAGTTTGATCCCATCAAGGGGTACCAGCTGTTCCACCAGAGCTGCGGAGCGCACCGCCCCCTCCAGGTACTGCTGCAGATCGTCTTCGCTTTCCCCCTCCTGTCTGCGCTGAACAGCACTTGCGATCACATCCGCAAGATAGCTGCGCACCAGTTCCTTCCCCTCATCTTCGTTGGGAGGGCGCAGATCGATCTCCATCAGCGGAATGCTGCTGCCCCGAAGTTCTACCCGGGACATCCTCTGCAGTGTTTTCAGCTGTTCCAGAATATTATCCACATGGCTGTAGGCGCGTTCCGCGATTTCTTCCTTTATTCTATCCAGGTCTTTTAAGCGCCGCTCCAGCTCCTCCTGGGATTTGGAGATCACCCGCCCCACATGGCAGAGGCTTTCTTGTACTGAAAGGGCATCCTTTTCCCAGCCCTCCACCATGGTTCTGTCTTTGAGCTGTTTGAATAGATGTCTGATGTCCAGGTTGTTGAGCACCTCCAGCTCCTGCCGGCAGGAATCCACCACCTGGTGCCATGCGTCATGACTTTCAGCCAATCTTTGTAAGGCCTTATCTACTGCCTCCATTTCCCTTCTTATTGCGCGGCGCGGTGCCCCGGCATCACATGTTAGCTCCTTTAATTCTCTCTCTGTCTCCCAGCCGGGGTCATCTGTCAGCTCAAGGCCGACCGCTGTCAAGTCCTCAACCTGAATCCGGTACTCCTGCTGCAGCCGACCGAGCAAGTCCAACTTTTCACCCTGTTTTACAATCCTTCCGCTGACTTCTTCTTTTTCTTCATTCAACTTCTTGCTGTAGCCTTCCAGGTCAATACCCTTCAGTTCTGCGGGTTCATGCCGGTGCCTATCCACAACATTGCTGCACTCGATTTCCCAGGCACCTTCTTCCTTTCCTGTAAGCACCTCAGCACTACGGAAGGCTTTGTCAGCCTTTTGGAAGGCATCTTGATAGGCCTTTACCTCGCGGCCACAGACGTCCAACTCCTGCTTGCGTACCGGGCGGTAGGAGTTTTTCACTTCTGCAAAATCAAGCCCTGTACCCTTGATGTATCCCTGGAGGTCTTCCAGGTCCTTCTTGTATCCAGTAATCAGCCTATCCACATCTTTAAGGCTGGCAACCTCCCGATTCAGGGATTCTTTTCTCGCCCTCAGGTTCTCTGCTGTTTCTCTGTAATCCTCCCAGGATACCCCCTTAGGTATAAGCTCTTCCGGGTAATCCCAGGTGGATGGGTAAAAATCTTTATTGTCTTTTTCCAGCCTGTTCAATTTATCAAGAGTTGCCCTGTTCTGCTCTTGCAGGTCCTTAATCTCCCTGTCCAACTTCTCTTTCCTGGTTTTACAAAGCTCAAGCTCTGCCTCCATCGCTGTCAGGGTCTGCTGAAGCCTCACCATTTCGGCTTTTCGGGCATCTTCCTCCTGGAACTCCAAGCGGTATTTTTCAAGGGGTTTCCTAAAATTGCGGAGCTCAATCAGGTGCTGGTCTGCCTTGCTTTTTTCGGTACGCGCAATCTCCAGTTGCTCCTTAATACGCCGTTCTTGTTCCTTTGCGGCCTCCAGGTCATCACACACTCCTTGAAGAGCGTTTTCTGCATCTTTAAGCCGCTGTTCCCACTCTTCAGCAGTCTGGTATTCGTAGTTGGTCAGCAGATTGGCCAGCACAATGGATGCACGCCGAATCTGCTCGTTTCTACCCTCTTCGTCCTTTCGCTTCTCTTTAAGCTGTTCCAGTTGCTCTTCCAGCCGGTAAAGGATGTCATCAAGCCTCTCCGGTATAACAAAGGGCTCCATCCCCTGGTTGTGGAAAAAGCAGAGGAGGGCATCATTTGCCTGCTCCTCAGGTGACAGTTCGATGCTGCTGCGGGCTGCCACAGGAACCGCTGCACTCAAATCAACCCTTAATTCCGGAGAGCGCCTTATAATGCGCTGCAGCTGCCCCTGTTCGGCGATCAGTGCATAGGGGAGCCAGGGGTAGCGCCTGATCAGTTGTTTCCGTTCCTCGCTGCCAGGCAGGTTTCGTAAAAACAAGGCACCGGTAATGGTATCCACACCCTGGCTGCTCAGTGTATCCTTTAAGAGCAGAATATCATTGTTGGGAACGGCCCCCGCCTCTCCGCCGAGGAGGCTCTGCCGCTCTTGAAGGCGGTTCATCTGCAATTCCAAGTCCACCAAAGACTGCTGGCTCTGCTGCCTGCACACCTCCAGTTCCCCCTGCAGAGCGGCGAAGTCCTCGGGAGAGAAAAGCCACTCCAAACCTGCCAGAGCCAGCAGTTCCCGCAGCCGGTCCACATCCTCTTGCCACCTTTCTCTTGCCATCAATAGGTCTTTCCGCCCCTTGTCCAGCTCCCCCTTCCGTCCGGAAAGTATATTGATCTGGGTGGAGCATTCATCGAGCCGGCTGTTGGATTTCCGAATGGCTTCTGCCAGCTCTTCAATTTTCCTTTCCAGGCCCTTGAGTGCATCATTTAGCAGGCCTTCCGCCTTTTCCGGTGATGACAGATCTGTTTCTATACCCACATCATGCAGTGAACCTGCCAGTTCAGTGCGCCTTTTGGCAAACCCTTCGCTCTTCACTTCAAGCCGCGTCTGCCGGTATAAATTTGACTGCATTTTCTCGTTTAACTCACGTTCGGCATCCGAAGCCTTTCTCATTTCCTGCTGTAAGACATCTAGCTGCTTCTCCTCTGCAGTTGTCTGGGCCTCAACTTCCCGCCCCACCGTACAAAGCAGCGGCCACAGCTGAAGCCCAAGGGAGTCGATCTCTTTGGCCACCGATTCGTGCCCCTGAAGCAGCCTTTGCTGGGCGGCTTCCTCTTGTTTGAGGAGATGATCTTTTTCCAGCCAGCTTTCACAGAAGCGCCAGGCCTTCAGCCTGTTATAATTCCCTTCAGTATCTTCCAGGCAGCGGCGGGCTGCATCCTTTTCCCTCTCCTTTTTATTCAATTCATTTTGTAAGGCATCCAGGCTGCGCCTGAGGGTTTCGCATTTTACTGAAGCAAGCAGGTACTGGATCTCCCTCACTCTATCCTGGTTTTTCTGCAGCCTTTCCGCTAGCTCCCTCTGTTCATCCGCCAGCCTGGGAAGACCCCTGACCAGAGTATTGAAAAGAGACTGGCGGGCAGTTCTGGCTGCCTCAACCTCTCCTGCAGCACCCTTTACACCGGAAAGCGCCTCCTGCATCACCCCAATCCGCTCCCCCAGCTTATTGAGGGACTGCATATGGGACTGAAACTCCGGAAGGTGCATCAGCTCAGCGGAGGCCTGCTGGAAGCTGCGGGTCAGGTCATCTTCAGTACCGCTGCTGCCGCGCCCCAGTATGTCGTCGATGGCCGGGATGAAAAGCTTCTCCAAAAGGGAGCGTGTCTTGCTGCAGTATTCAAAGAACTTGCCCACTCCTCCCTCATCTGAGTTGGTCTCCAGGACGCGCTCCCACTCCTCGGGATTGATGTTATAGGTTCGCAGATCCCTCTGGTATTCCCGCCGCCGGTCAGAACTAAAAATGCGGAACTGCCCTGAACTGCGCAGCCTCTCCTGGAGTTCACGATAGTTCAGTGTGCGCCCGTCTTCGTCCACCAATGGGAGTGATTCCAGGTCCCAGGAATGAGGCCGGCTGTACTCCCAGGCACTGAGATAGTTGAAGTAGTCCATATCGCGGTTGGCGCTCCCGGTGTTTTCCGCAAAGCAGAAACCCGTCAAGATATAGGCCGGGGTGTCCGCATCAAGCTGCCATTCCACCAGCACATGGCCGGTAAAAGGGTTGCTGCGCACCAATGTGGCCAGGCGCCTTTTGCCCAGGGGGGCATTGGGACAGACCACCTGGGAGATGAGCTGCAGGATCAGTGTCTTGCCACCCCCATTTTCCAGGATAAGCAGGCTGGACCTCCCCCGCAGGTCAAAAATGAGGTTGTCCAGCACCCTCCTCTCCTTGCCGTAACGGATGTTGTGCAGACGCACACGGCTAATCCGCGGCATCCTCTTCACCCCCGTGTTCCATGATCAATTCCAGAATCATATTCTTGTGATCCCTGTGATTATAGTAGTGAGCAACCATACTGCTGAGGCGCTGCTGCGGAAAAACCTGGCGCTCCTGAATCACCCGCACCAGCCGGTGCTCTTCCAAAAAGTCCAGGGTCTTTAAAAGGTAACCCCAGCGAGAGATGGTTCTTTTGTCATGTACCGCCCCCGGCTTCTTGACCGAGAGGTCCAGCCAGAATCGCGCCGGCTCAGCAAGGTTGACCCTGGAGCGGTTCTCCAGCTCTTCGATATCCTCTCTTTTAGCCAGGGTTTCGAAGTTTTGTGTAACCTGACGCTCCAGGTCAGTTAAAGTAATATAATCCATGGAGGGGCCTGTTGTGTCATCACTGTTAAAAAAGACCGCCAGCAGTGTGAGCACAATAAAGGAGCAGGTGTAAAGCTCAGTATTGTCCCTCACCCCCAGGCTGGTTCTCAGTTCAGCATTGGTATAGCTGAAAATGCTTTCTTCAATCCCGGTGGAGAGGTAGTATTGATCACCGGCTTTCAGCAGTGTGACACCAAAAGTCGGCTCCATAACCTCCTGCCAGAGCCCCCATACTTCGGGATCCAGCTGGATCCGCATGAGCAGGCCTGAGTTGTTTTCTTTGTTCACAACCGGGTGTGTCAACAACTCCCGCAGCAGCAAGAGGGCTGTTTCCACTGTGCTGCTCTTATAGTTCATTACACTTTGCCTCCTGGGAAAACGGATGTCGGAAGCCAGAGGTCGGAAATTACCGGAGGCCATTTCCGCTGGTTCCGCAACATTGTATGACTTTGGCCTATACAAAAAACGGATGCGGTAAGCCAAATGTCGGCTGTCGGAAAACTCCTAAATCCGCTCTCCGCCGGCACCGCAACATTACATAACTTCGGCATGAAGCTTTCATCATCTGCCAGTACCACCAGAGCGATAATGTGCGCTCTATATGGCGACTGTCAGCAGTTAGTTGAATCTGTATATACGTGTTTCTGCTTGACTGTCACCATGCTTGGTCACCATGCTTGAGTAATATCAAGTTCGAAACATTCATTTCATAGGGCAGGTCGACAGTGCCTTCGCCGGCAGCTACCGAAACATCGCCCAGTGATGCCAGTTCTTTATCCTGCTGCAGCAAACGGAAAAGGGCAAACTCCAAAAGGTCAGTGTCCCCGGGTGTATATTCCCAGGGCAGCCGCGCCTGGATTTTTTTCGCCTGGTGCAGAAGGAGGGCGGTATAAACGAAGGCTGCCATTTCTTCCCGGGACCAGTCGTTCTCATCGAGCAAAGCAGCGATCTCGCTCAATGATATCCTGCTTCTTTTTACCAGAGGGGTGAGCAGCAGCCGAAAAATCCGCTGCAGCAGCTCTATGGTCCGCTGGTGCCGCTCCTTTTCCATCTCCTGCAGGCGTATTTCCTCATCTAAATCGATCTCATCAAAAAACTCCTCCGGGGGGCGCTCCCGCTCCCGGCTGAGGAGGGTCTGCGGCCTGAGGAAGGTGGCCAGATCCAGAATGCGGGGCGAGCGCGGCTGCAGCAGGGGGAGTACCGCTGTTCTGGCAACAACTTCACCTGGTGGGCTGCAGCGCAGGACCTCAGCCATCAGTTCCTTTTCCAGGTGAAAACGCACCATCAGTGTGCTGCGCAGGCTGGACATCAAGGCATCTTCAGTGAGGGTGTTCAGCTCCAGTTGATGGTTAAAGAGCTTCAGATGGCTCTGGGCGACCCGGTACAGCTCCTGTTCCAGGAAACCGACATTCTCCAGTTTGGTGCTGCCCCGGGAATGACTTGCCTGATCCAGGTTTTGAAGTGTTTCCCGTACCAGTTTAATCAGATTATCAAATGTTTCTCGCTCCCGGTGCAGCTGCTGTGTCATCCTGTTGAGCATCCGCCTGTAATTCGGCTTATCCAGAGCCTCCACCACATTGCGGCGGATCTCCTGGCGCAGGGAAACCAGTTCCTGCTCCATGTTTGTTACGGCGACACCAAGTTCCTTAACGGTCTCCAGTGCGCCCTCAAAGGTACCCCTGCGGATCTGCTGATCCAAATAGAACTGCATCACAGAAAAGCGCAGGTCCTGGTAGATCTCCCTGGACTTAAAGATAATATCCAACCCTTCTCTGGACAGGCGGAGTTTAATGGTATCCCTGTCCGGCAAGCTGAAGGGCTCCTGCACCAGCAGGCGAAACTTCACCTGGCGATTTTTCCCTTCTATGGGATCGTGGTATTCGTATTCAAAGTTGCGCCCGTAGTTGGAAAGCTCGTTTAACAGCTTCTCTGTGACCTGTTCAAGCTCCTCAAGTGAGGGGCTTGTGCCGGCAAACAAGGGAAGGATACCGGAAATGAAATCTTTCGCATCCTCATAAGTGCAGGGATCGTAGTGGAGCATTTTTTCCATAATATAAAGCAGCAGGCAGACACCCATTTCAAAGCCGCAGTATCCCCGCAGTGTACTCTTGGACATCAGGTCGTAAAGGGGAAAGACCTCCATGAGAGCGGCGATGCGTTCATTCAAGCCGTCAAAGCACGGGAATTCCCGTGCCATAGTAAAAACACCCGGGGCGGCCATCTTGTCTTCAGCTGTTACGGCAGACATAATTCAACACGCCCTCTCGCAGCCAGCATGCCGGCAGTTAGAGCCTCCTGCGGTACTGCACGGTACGGTCGTCCTGCAGCAGGGAGGCAAGTCCTTTCTATCAGGCTCCGGGAACAAAGGTCAAAAAAGGGCTGCATACATTCCTGGGTAACACGGGACTGGTCACTATCTATAGGACGGCTTTTCCCTGTGGCAAGCAGCAGTTCATAAAGAAGCTCTGCAGGCACTACTTCCACCGTTGGAACACTGCTGTTATCCGCTTCCGTAGAAAACTGCCCAGGCATTGCTGCATCAGCTCCAGCTTTTACAGCGGAGATTAAATCAGCGCAAATACCTAGCCCCTCCGGGTCCCAGGTCCCCGAAATAGAAGAATTGGTAACCCGCCGCCCCCGGCAGACACTCATAGATAAAGGACCAGCTGTTTAATATCTTTTTTCCTTCACCATAAATAAGCAGGTGTATCTCTGGGTTTGTTTTGAGTTTTCCTGCACCGAGGAGGTATTTTAGTGAGTGGAAGGTGTCTTTATTTTCCACAACAAGACAGTGCGCCCTTTCTTCAGGCAGAAGAGGCAAGGCGGTAGCCCAGAAGAAGAAGGGTTCCGGCGCCGGCACACAGCACAGGTCCTGTAAAGTGATCTTGATCCGTTTCAGGAGTTGATTGCCTTTGTGTGATGACAGGAACTTTTCATGACCTGTCAAGGCAAAAGACCGCTCATTGACTGTATCCCATACTGCCGGGGGGTTATTTTCGGCTTCTATCAGAAAATGATCTATGGCCATCAGTATATCCCGGTGCCTGTCATAATCTTGAGGTGAGTTCAAAAATGAAGAGAGATCCATGCGTGAGCAGTAAAAGCTCAATATCTCTTCCTTTGCTGCTGAATAATCCCCCTCCTGGAGAGGCAGTTTCCGGTAGCGCAGGGCAAGGGGTGGGGAAAGCCCGTTTAAGCCCGATTTTTTCACCGGACTTAAAACCTTCTCCTCCACCAGGTTATTTATCGCTGCTGCAAATGCCTCATATCCCCCGGCATCCTCCCATCTGGAGGCGAACCTCCTGGCTACCGGGTCGCGGATATCGGTGTCCCATTTGAGCATCTTGCGGGGGAAGCTGTCGATAACCTTGCAGATGTAATCCTGCATTTTCATAGGGATATCACCTGAAAATAGTTTGTTTGTATTGTAACACATTATTTCCATTGATTTGACATATATTTGACATATAACATAGATATCCTGCTATTTTTGCAAAATATCAGTTATGGCTGCGCTTATACCCCGCGATATCACACTAACGGCTTCAGGCTAAAAAAGCCCAAAGCCTAATTGACACTATTTTTTCATCTTCATTCTAAGCCACCATTATAAATTTTAACTTCCGGGAAAAGAGAGCAGGCTGTCTGGGAGGTGGGAGTTTTCCCTAAGCCTGTATGCCGTATCTATCATTTTGGAAAGGGATTTATCAAAAACGCCATCCTTAATATAGTGACGGTTGAAATAAGCGATAACACCTGAATGCTTGCCGGAATCAAAATGGTCTAAAGCTGTTTCTGATCGGAGTGCGTGGAAAATTGAATAATAGGAACGGTTAATTGATGCCTTAAACTGCCCTGCTTCCAGCAGAATATCCGCTGTGCAAAACTCTTCTTCTGCTCTCCGGAAACGGTACCGTAATAACTCTTTCACGCTGCCTTCCATAAAACTATCCCTTCCCGGTTCACATTCTGATAAAATGGGAGTACCTTCTCCCATTTTTTGAACTGTTCATAATTAATATCTATGACAGAGAAAACCTTATCATATTTTAAATTCATATCCACGATAAACTCGGATAATTTATCTTCTAATTCGTCATCCAACGTGCCATGTATTAATAATGCAATGTCAATGTCAGATTCCTCAGTCTGTACACCCCTTGCAACAGATCCATATAATACAATACGGACCAGTAAACTCTCCATAATTGCTAATAGTCCATCGACCAATTCCAACATCATTTCTTTTCCCATGCAAGCACCTCCGTTTCCTAGTTTATTATACCCATTTTAGAAATATCAGTCAATTATTCCGCAGCGGTATCTGCATTGACCAATTATACCCGCATGGGCAAAAATACTATGTTAACATGTTTAAATCAGCAGAGGTGGAAGGTTCGAAAACCATCCCCTTGGCATGAGGCCTAGGAGGACCAGCCACAGGAACCGTCCCCTTGGCAGGTCACAACAATACTGTTATTCCTCTCCCGGGTAACTGAAAAACAGTTCGCCTGCTGGATTTCGGCAAGAGATATATTAAAAGAGAAAGGGAAAAGGCAGGGAAGTGATGCGGCCCTTTCCAGGGAAAGGCATCCACCTTCTATTTCCAGACAAACATACAAAAGCCAGAGCCTCAACTGTTCATCTGTGACCTGGATCTCCGGCTGTGCTCGATATAAGCTTTTCCTTCCTGCATGGGACAATGCCCCCCAATCCACCATACTCTCCAGCACCCGGGGGAGTGCCCGTTCCAGAGTCGGCCTGGCACCCCAGGTGGCTGTGATCTGTTCCTTGATCTGCTGCCTGCTAAAATTTTTCTGCAGTTTGAGAAATCTGCCACAGCAGGCGGCGATCTCTCGAAAAAAGGGGTAAGCCAGCAAACTCATCCCCCAATGGAGGGCGAGCCTTTCAGGCATTTCTACATCATCCAGGATATTGAGCGCACCGCGGCGCAGCAACCTGTGTTCTGCCTCCACCCTCGTCCAGATGCGCTGCAGAATTGTAATGTTTTTCTTGCGGGAGGCCATTTGTGGACACTCTTCAAAGAGAGTCTCATGCATTTGCTCCTTCAGTTTGCCGGTATCTTCTTCATGGCGGGATATCTTTGCATAATATTCAATCCAATCAAGCTTAATCATCCTGTCAAAACCAATACGCTGCATCTATTCTTCCCTCACTATTTTGATAAATGGAACAACCACTTCTTCGACGGCACTTCCTCCATGTGTCATGATTTCTTCACCCTTATTTACAAAAGCCGTATCTCCGTCTGCAAGCAGCACCCTCAGGTCTTCAGGAAGACCAATGGCCTTCCATGGGCGACAGGGGATGGACTTGAGGGCTTGCTGATAAATCTCCTCCTGTGTATAAAGGCGCGCCCTTTCTCCCTTTGTTTCCACAAGACAGCCCTCATCAGGCCGTCCGCAACCTGTGGCATAGGTGCTGCCGTGGTCAGAGGCCAGGTACAGATCAAACCCTGCTGCCAGCAGTTCCTCAAGGAGATCAACGGTTTTACCCTGCTCAAGCCACAGTATAATATCCTGGTGCATTCCGGCAGGACCCAGCTGCTGGGCATGCACCAGCCGGTCCACCTGGTCAACAACCAATCCCAGCACCTCTCGATGCAAGTTCTCTCTTACACGGGCGAGATCCTCTTCACTTCCCCGCAGCCCTTTTAATAAAGCCAGTTTGCCGGCAGAAAGCCCTTGCCTGCTCCAGAAGGCACGCCAGGACTTTTCCTCCCCGCGGTTGTTGTAGAGGGAACCGCCGAACTGATAGGGCAGCTCCCCTGAAAAAATGGCCTGGCGGGAAAGGGATGTCAGGGTCGGCACCAGAGCAAAAGTTAGGTACTCCTCCATCTTAATTGCTTTAAGCTTTTCGTACAATACCCCTTTTACGGTCAGCCACTGCTCAAGAGATAGGCCGTCAAAGACAACCAAAGCAATTTTTTTTGCCGGGTGTCTTTTGTAATGCAAGGTAATGGGGAATCTGGTGCACCATCAAGGGATGGGAAACGAGAAACAGACTGGCCAGTGTCCCCTGTTTTCCTTGGTACCAGTTATGGAAGCTGTCACTGACCGCCTGCAAAAGATCCTGGATTTGCACCAGCCTTTCCGGAGCCAGAAAATGCTCCAAACTCACCAGGAGTTTGCGCGCCTCAGCCAACCGCAGGGCGGTTCGCTGCCAGGACCTGTAATCACCTTTCTCCCCTGGCTGGTTGTTTCTTAAAAGACATACCAGCTTATCCAGCTTTCGTTCCCTGGCAGCATCATGGTCATCCAGGATTCCGCATACAACCCACTGGGGTAGAGATTCGCGCGCCTCAAATCTTACCGGTTTCAAGTACCCCTCGGCAAAGAGATTGTCGAGAAACACTCTCACCTCGGGATCGTCAAAGGGCAAACCGGCATAACTGCTGCCCGCCGCGGCCTGTTCCAGAAAAACAGCCCAGTGCTCCTGTAAAAAAGCATAAAAGGCCTCCTGCTTGGAAACAATCTCCCGCAGCGGCCAGTTGATCACACCATGTACTTGTTTGATTTCCCTCACCAGCTCATCCAGCAAACAGTTGGGGATTTGCCGGGCGCGATAGTGCAAAGAGAGCAGCCAGCGAAGCACCCCGGCAGTAGAGTTAAAAACCACCGGATTTACATCAAAAACATGCTGTAGAACAAATTCCTTGGTCCCCTTCTCTCCCAAAAACTGATCGACCTCCCGGTCATAAGCCTCTTTGAGGGTTAACAGGTCCTCCCGTGCAAGCCCCCGGATTACTCTTGGATCCAGCAGTTCAAATTGACTGGCCAGACTCAGATCAATTTGCAGGGCACCCCGGTAGATATCAAAGGACACATCTTCAAATGATTGATTGCCCAGGCGAACCAACAGTTTCCTGCCGGTATGGCGAAATCGGGCTTCCCAGGCATGACGGAGGTAAACAGGATCCTTTAACTCCAGCACATTAAAGCCCGCCTCCTGGATCTCCTCCAGCAGGTACTCCTCTAAGAGAAGCCTGTCGGGATCCCTGACCAGGACTGTTTTTACTCCTGATCCCCTGATCTCTTTGATCACACCACCCGGCCAATCCATTTTCTTCACTCCGGTCTTTATTCCTCCAGCTGGGAGAGGGCATTTCGATAGTACATCAACAACCCAAAATCATCCTGGATAAAAGACTCCGACAGCCGCCTGGAAGTATCCACGATAGTCCTGTAGTCCCGCCTGCCCCAGGCATCCTTGAACCCTGCCCGGATGGCTTCGGAACGAAACTGCCGGAGTTTTCCGCCAGATTCCAGGTAGAGGCGAAACTCCTTGAGGAGTGCTTTTTCCCGCAGCTTCTCCATATCTGACTGCTTTTCCGGCCTGGGAATATACCATTTTCCCTCTTCATTTTGTAAAAAGTTTTCCTCCAAAAGATCTAATAACTCAGGGAGTTTTTCATAACGGGCCTGCCGCAGTTCCTGCATAAAAAGAGGATGCAGTTCCTGATAACTCATCGGTTTTTCCTTTAACTTAACCCAAATCCACTGGCGGGCAGACCTCTCATCATTGAGGAAAACATGCATCTGCTCGGGCCTCCCGCACTCCAATTTCTTTTGGCGATAAGTGACAGCCTGCTCCGGCAGGAAATACATGTCATCATCCTCTTCGAAGCGGCGGTACAACCCCGCATAATAATCGGGAGCGCTGATCGGAACTGGGATTCCCTTTTGGACATAGAAAGCCACCATACGGTCATAGAGCGTGGTTTTCTGCCTTTCCATCACCATTTCCAGCCGGCCGTCCTTCTCTGCGGTCACCGGTAGATTTTTAAGGTGCTGGTATGTAAATTCCCAGACACCTGTCTCCTTTGCCGACTTCTCCTCAAAGCTGGCCAGGAAATCCTGTCTGGGCTTGTAAGCGGAGATCACCAGGTCGCTCTTTACCGCCTGGGTGCTGGTTACCTGTTTGAAGCTCCCCTGTTTTTTATCCAGCAGCCTGATATCGGCGATCACAAACCCCGCGCTGGCGATCGCCTCCATAATGGCGTTCCAGACAGAGTTCCTGGAGTTGTGGAAAACCATGGTCATCCAGCGGCCTGGCTTCAGGATGCGGTACATCTCCCTCAGACAGCGCTCCATCAGGTGTTGGTAGTCCCTTAGATCCTTCCCCTGTACAGAGTTGACGATGGCCTCAGTTTGGTTGTTGGTAAACACCTTGAGCCATGCCTCCCAGAGGAAGTTCAACTCGGAGTACATTAAGTTGCTGCCGAAGGGGGGGTCGGTGAAGATGTAGTCGATGGAGTTGTTGCATATACCACAAAAATCACTTGAAGAATTTGTGGAAACTAAATAATTATTATCAATCCCTTGCCCCCAATATATTTTGGATATATCTAGTATTTTCCTTTCCAGAAGCTTTCTAGCCGAATTTTCAGTAAAAAGCGATGGTAAAAATAAAGTCCCACTAATATTACCCATTTTTCTATCTAAAGTAAATTTATACATTTTAGAAGTTCGAATGAGTGAAGATGTAAACCATAACATAAGCAGCCTTAATTTTTTGCTTTTTATTCTTGTCGTGTATCATAGACAAGTATGCTACGTTTCTTCTTGGATAAAAATGATGCACATGTGTTACCCCGTGCGATCTTAGAGGCTGCTGTGTGTTATATCCCTCCGGCATCCGATCAGTGGGAAACCACCAGGGTATCTCCATCTCTTCTATACGCCACAAGAGATCTAAATCCCATTGATCAGGCTTTTTTTCATGTCTCTTGCGGCCCACAGTGTAGTTGATCAAAACCGGCACCTGCCGCGCCCTTTGGATCACTTTACCCAGTGCGCTGTCGAACACCGTCTCCCAGGCCCGCTCCAGGCTGCGCTTTTCGAGGACTACCCTGCAGGAAGGGCAGGAAAAGCGACTGCGCACCTTGCCGGCCTCTTGGTCTACCGCCACTTCCCAGAAAATCATCTCTGCACCGCACTCCGGGCAGGTAAAAACATCGGACCATACGGTATAGTTGATCTTCCCTAGAACAGGCTCATCACCGGCACTTTTTTGCACCTTGCCATCCACCACATGCCTGGTTTCGTACATCCATCCCAGTTCCGCTTCCACCTCAGCCAGGATGCGCTGGGCATCCTGCTCAAATTCTCCTATATCTACCGGGTTGTTGTAATTATAGGCAATGAATGTGGCTGCAGGTGAGAGATCCCCCAAGCACTGCCCGCCGCGCCCCCCATTTTACCCCGGGTATCTCCTGTTCTACCTGGAGCTTCAACTCAGGATCAGGGCTGCCGCAAAGCTGTGCAGCTACACCGGTCATTCCGGTGCCGCAGAACCCGTCAAAAATCAGATCCCCGGGCTCTGTGTAATGAAGGATATAGCGCATTATTGCGCGATGGGGAACCTTGGTATGATAGGAATGGGCATTGTAGATGGGGTCATTCTTCCCCTCAGAAACATCTGAAGCAAAAGGCTCCCTGTGATAATTATCAGCAGCCGAATCAAATGGCTTGCCATAGCGATCAACAAAATTCAATAAGAATGGATTGGGACAGGCGGTATAATACGGCGGATCCGACAACTTGATGATCTCCTCATCCCTACCCAGAGGAAAACCCTCCAGCCGGCGTACCTGATCCAGATCTGCAGCTGTGAGTTTTTTCTTATCGTTTTTATCCACTCTTTCTTCTTCAGTTGTTTCAGTTACCTTTAACTGTTTTTGCACATTTTTACGCCCCTTCTATTCAATGATCATCCTGACCTTTTCATGGTTGCGGCCATGTAAAACATCAGCAAGATATTGAGCAAACCTGCTTTTTACCTCTTCTACCGTACAGGGGCCGCCATCCCCGGCCAGGACCTCTTTTAATCCACTTACAGAAAAAGTCACCCCATCTAACCCCTGAAAAAGCAGCTGCATACCCTGAATAAAATCCTCGCGGATCTCACCAGGCAGCTTTCCCCTGGCCTGAAACTTTTTCACTGCCCGCTTTTGTTCTGTTTCCAGAAGTTCAAAACTGGAGGTGACGCCGGGATCAGCTACAAAATCCAGCATAATGCGGCACCAGCTGTCCAGCATGTTGTCAAGCTCTTCGTCCAGCTGAGAGAGTACCAGGCCCACCGCTGGAAACTCCCACTCCTCTGCGGGCCGGAAATGGCAGTGTGGGCAAATTGCCTGCACCTCTAGCTCCTCCTTTGTCAGGTCGGGACAGGCGATAAGAGACCGCACTTTATTCAAAAGCCCCCGGTACTGATTACCGGGCAGATATTTGATCTCACTTAAGTCTTTGAGGATTTCAAAGCGGCTATCTTGTAGAAATCTGGCCATTCTCTCCTCCTCTCTCCTGTTCAGCCGCCTCTTTCCGTGAAGGTGAATGTATTCCTCAATATACCTCTTTTTCAGGTCCCTGGCTTTCCTGGACATCTCCTGGCGAAAAGAGCTGGCCACAAGCTTTTTGCGGTCCTGGAGTCCCCCCTGAAACTCAGCTCTTAACTGTTGCAGATCTTGCACTAAGGGATGATCAACTGAGAGAACAGCCTCCGCAGTCATCAGGTAGGCTCCGTAGGGTCCCAGTTCCCGGGCGAGCAGGGCGATCTTATCAACATCCTGAAGCCTCTCCCGGATATCGAGCTGGTGGACAATATCGGCCTCCTGATAAGGGAACTGTTTCAGCCTGCCCACGGAATTATAGCGTCTCAGGCTTTCCAAAAAGGACTTATGCTCACCCGCAAGCTTCCTGTACCCATCCTGTACCTCACCGCTGATCAGGTTTTTCCCCCAACAGGGCAGACCTCCGGTGATCTCTTCCTGGAGGAAGAGCACCTGTCTGGAAGTACGCAAAGCAGCTTCCTGGATTCCCCTGACTGCTTCTTCGCGGGTGGATTCATTTTTGATCAAGCCGGGTGGAAGCCCCAGCAGAACAAGAAGCCTTTCCAGGGCTGGAATATTTAATGTAGGGGGTATTTTGTAGTATCTGAAATTAATCAAATCATCAAGATTGATGCGGGTCATATCCACCAGATTGCCGGCATTGATCTCCCGGCCTGCAAGGTTAAGAACAATATCACCCCTGTATACTAAAGCAGCCAGCACCACCACAACAAACTCCGGCTCCAATTTAAAGAATATATCCCGCTCAGCGCGGTCAGGCCCTGCGATGAGTTCCTCCCGGTTCACCACCTGACTGCCGCCCTTTTCTCTCAAAACGTCAAGAAAGTAATTGGCATACTGGCTTTTTTCAGGAGCAATCTCTTCCCCATCCAGCAGCTGCAGCCCCTCCAACACCCGCGCACCGAGCCTGCTCTGCCCGGTTGCCAGACATTTAATGGCCTCTTCGATACTGGGTTTCAGGTTCTGTCGTGTCAGCAGCACCGGGAAGGAGGGATAGTCGGGATACTCCCCTGCAAAATACCCGCCCAAGCAAAAGCTGGCCCCCTGATCGATTATTTCCTTAAAGGAACCGGCGCTCCTCCCCTGCAGTCTTTCCGCAAGTGGTTTTTTGCTGCCTTGATATGTAACCGCAAAAGCGTTTGTTATGTTTTCCAACAGGTATGAAGAGAGTTCACCCAGATACTCCTCACCCTTCTCTCTATAAATAGGGCGGTCAGGTGTGGGGGCGATCTTCATCATCTCCATCGCACCACCGAAGAGTTTCAGTTTCTCAATAAACTCCGGTGACCGCTCTTTTAGATAGAAAAACACCTCATCGGGCCGCTCCTCATCTGTGAAAGGCGGTGGATCAAAGGGCTGCAGGAAATAAATATAATAGTCCTGTGGCGGCTGGGCTGTTGACCTTTCATTGGGTGCACCAAAAAAGAGGTAGCCGGTTCTGGTCACCTTCTTTTCTTGCCATACAAGATCATACTCCCAAATAGAAACCCCGGAAACATAGGTCTCATCTGAGCACTGCATCACCCGGCGCAGCAGTGCAAAATAGTACTGGTCCAGCATGTAGTCGCTCAGGTCCCCGGCCCGCTCACAAATCAAAACATCCGGGTCCTCCCCACCCTCCACCTCAAGAAAGTACTGGTGGTTCTCTTTGTTGTAGCCGATGAATTTCCCGCTGGTGAGCCTGCGCATCTCCCCCAGGAGGGTGTTGATGGTGATCACCTGGAAGTCCGCATTCTGTTCCGGAAGCCCAGGGATGAGCAGGGCTACCCCCTCCTTTAATCTCTTCAGGTGCCAACCCCATCCTGACATTGATTTCACCTGTGGTAAGGCGGTGGACGCTCAAAGCGCTGAGGATCCTCAGGCTGCTCTCTCTGGAGACAGGATTGAGGACCCCTGTGCGGAGCTTTTCCTCAACGACATTTGCGGCATCGATCACCTTCTTCACATCGGGATCGGTCCTTAAAGTGGGGTTCTCCTTGATGAAGCTCCAGTAAGAATCAAAGGAGACCAGGCCCGGGTCATCCTCCGGGACATCTTGGTCCAATAACCTCCTGATGTGCAGGCTGATCGTCTTTAAGATCTCCCTCTTTTCGGCAATATAGACCCTCTCAAAAACCTCCAGATAAGCCGGATGGACTGGATAAAGGTTTACGAATTCGTGCATATTAGCTGCCATACGCTCAAAAAGGCCGGCAAATTTCTCCAGGTGACCCTTGATCATGGCGCGCTGTGTTTCATTTTTCTTGAGCAGCCTCTGCTCCACAACATAGGCCACATCTTCCCTGGCAATCTTCACCTGTTCAAAGCGGTCCTGGACGCGGCGCAGCGATTCCGCAACAAACTGGAATTTGGGGTTATCGAAGAGGGACTCCTGCACCCCAGCTATCACACGGATGCGGGTGTTTTTACACACCTCTCCCAGTTCCCGCAGGAAGCCTAAATCCAGCACCAGGTTGAAATCCTTCCTGCTGTGCAGGTAATCCAGCATCTCATCGATGGCAATGAGCAGCCCCTGCTCCGGGTAAACTGAATAAAAGGCCTCCATCATCTCATAAAGGCAGTCCTTGTTGTTGGTAATCTCTGAGGCTGCTGGGAAGTGGTACTCCACTCCGATTCCCGCCAGGAAACGCTCTAGATTGGAGCAGATGATGGAACGCAGGTCATTGGTGACCGCGCCGATCTCCAGCCTGAGCACCTGAAACTGCCCGCCGATACCGCCCATCTCCTCTTTAACAATGTCGTTGGTAAGATGCTGAAGCAGGCCGCTGTCTCCGGCAACAGAGGTAAGCACAGACAAGAGGTGCGACTTCCCAGTGCCGTAATTCCCCACCACCAACACCCCTTTATTATCATGGGGATAATGAAACTGCAGGTGGGGGATGATCACCTCTGTGATCACCTCAGCCATGCGCTCTGAGATAACATAGGTCTGAACAAGCTGAGCGGCATAATCGGCATCCTCTGAGCTTATTAACTGGATCACGGTTTCAACAGGTTCAAACTGGATAAGATCGCGGTATTTCATTATTATTCTCCCCCTTGATTCATACAGCATACCACCGCATCCACCTGTTCATAACAGCGGTATTCCGGGTGGTGCGGCTCACCATAGGTTAATTTATCTCCGCTGAACACACCAGGCCACCTGACAATGAGCACCTTGTTCCTGCTGTGCTGCAAAAGCATACGCAGAGGATCAAGCTGCAAATCCCTTTGAAAGAGGATTTCAGCATGATCGAAGGCCACCAAATCACCTTCCGCACTTCGTATAATTCTTGCAAAGAGGTCTTGGAACTCCAGAGAGCGGAAGCGCGGCTCAACTTCCAGCAGAGATTGACTGAGCAGTAACCCGAGATTAACGGGTGTCGTACCCAGAGCAGCCATCATCCCTATCCAGCCGTTGGTTTCCTGGATGCTGCTTTCCTTCTGTGGCCTATCACCGGTAACATTTGCGAACAGATCCGCTCGGGATGGGGGTAGTCCATCTGATAGCCCATCTTGGCGCTCAGGACAGCGATGGTCTGCCGGTTGGACTACCTGCATTGATTCCTGTCCCTGTATTGGAGTGTGAGGGGCTTGCTCACCTGGGTCCTGTACTGAAATGGCGGAGGCTTGCTCCGGATCCAGCAAGGTGCCGGGAATAGCAAGAACCAGCTTATAATAACGCGATTGCGCTGTGGCTATGGCCTTTTGGATATTATCTATCAACAGACACATATTCAACACCCCGCTATCTCTGCAATCAAAGGAAAGCTCAAAGCCAAGGAGCCCATTCAAGTGCTCGGCATACCCGCGGGCTATCCCTACTGTCAAGGAGAGCTTCAACATCTGGGAAAGGTCAGAAGTAATTCGGTAATTTGGCAGAGATTTTATTACTAATTCTCTCTTATGTCGACATTTTCCTGTTTTTCAGAACGATAACCCATGTTTGGCTTCGCCAATAGGGGAAAAAGTGCCCGATTGAGTTGGCTGCTCCACCGGGATATCTTATCGCCAACAGGATATCTTATCGCCCCCTTGCCCCCGCAGCGTAACAATGGTATAATCTTGCACAATAGTTAGTATTCTCTAGGGAGGGGGGATACTGAGATGTATTTTCCGCCAAAAAAAGACATGTGGCTGGGAATTCTCGGCTGGGGCGTCTTGCTTGTGAGTCTTATATGGACCATTACCGAGGGGATCGATTGGTATGAGCTTGGTATTTTCATCATCCTTTGGGCCGCAATTTTCGTCTGGATCTGGTTCGGAACCGGATATACCATTACAGATAATTCACTGGAGGTCAAGTGCGGGCCATTCGAAAAACAAATACCCTTCAGCAAAATTTACAGGATCAAGCGTGCCAAAGTTCGCTGGTTCTGTGCTGCACTTTCTTTTTCTGACCTGCTGGAAATCAAATACAGATACGGCGTCGTGTCAATCTCTCCTCTTGATTCTCATAAATTGATCAACGAACTGAAGCAGAGATGCCCGGAATTGGATAACCTAACCTGAATGGTAATGTATTATTATATTTTTATTTTTGCTTGTTTTATGATGCTTTTCAGTGTCTTATAGGTATATTTTTTACTGGATGCGTTACTGTAACCTTCCCTGGTTTTATAGGATCTGCTCTGTAACATCTAGGTACCTAAGTTGTTACCACGGTATTGTAAAGCATGCCACTTGCAGTAAGTAAATTACTCAAGCCTGACCCCATTTCTTTTACGCAAAAAACAACAAGAGAAAGATTATACAGCCAAGAAATGCCACTATTGCGTTCTTCGTAATTCTTAATGTATATTGGCTGTTATCTACACAGGTCAACTCAGCTTGCTTTTGTATTTCATCTGTTTGCTGTAAAGAATTGGCGATAAAATTGGCCAAAATATTGGATAATTCTTTGAATTTAGTTTTAACACCCAGGTGATTATTCTTGAAAATATGGCGTGCCTGTTCCAAAATATCTTGCTTAAACTGACCCACAGATTTAGTCAATACGTTCACTATGCACATAACTATATTTAAGTATTTTGAAACCGGAATGCCTAATGAATTCAAGGGGGAAAAAACTTTATTGAGCATATAGACGATCGATCTAAAAGGCGTTGTAAAAAAATATAAGCTGCCGATATACCAGATAAAGAATATTTTCACCATTTTCAAAAGCAGGCCTTCGAAAACAATATTACTGTGAAATGCCGCTCCCGGAAAAAGCTTATTGACAAGCAAAGATAATAACAGCCCACAAAGGCAAGGAAACACAAAGATTACCCCATAGGCAGCGATATTTTTCAGGACAAACCGGAAATCACTTCTCAGAAAAACCGTGATCACAACCAGGAATAAGGCAAAATATATCAAATCCAGCCGATTATCACAATATAATGAAGCAACACCCAGGAGTATGGCCAGAACCGCCTTTATCCCGGCGTCAATTTCAATATATTTGCCTTTTAGATCAGCTGAATATTCGGGCAAAATATATTCACATCCCTGAATGACTAATACTGCGGCATACAATATGAAGTCGGCTTATATGCGCCTTTAAAAATCTTATAAAAGTTTCCATGCCTTATTCCTTCGAAGGCAATTTGAAACTTTGCAGTACTAAATTATATCTAAAAAGATCTCTCTTTTTTTTAATCTCCTGAACTGTTAACTCACCGATACTCCCGGTGATCAGACCGGTTACCACCGCGGAAATGAGAAGCACAGGAAAATAATACAACATAACTGTCTCTCTAACTATCAATGAAGCAACCGCCAATTGGGCTGTGTTATGGGTTATCGCGCCAATGACGCTGATTCCCTTAATGCTGAATATGCGTGACATTTTTTTATAAACAACCCACATTGCCACAGCACTGAGCAGGCCACCGGCCAGACTAAAAGGCAGCATTGTAATCCCTTTGCTCAATGCCGCAACAACTATACACCTTAGAAAGACGATGATCAGAACATCCTTGAGACTTAAAAAGGCGATGGCGATGATGGTGATAATATTCCCTAACCCAAGCTTAACTCCAGGTACAGGGATGGGTATGGGAATGATCAATTCTAACAGCGAAATGAGGATAGCGTTACAGATCAGAATGATGATGACCGCATCTTTTTTTTTTCTTATTCATCTCTTCTCCTAATAAAGATAAATGTCAACTTCCTGTTCGCCCGTGATGGTGATCACAACTTTGGACGGTATGCAAACCGCTTTATTCCCCGGTTTTGTCAACCAACCGGTATTGACACAGGTTTGATTCGGGCAATTGGATTCTAAAAATCTGATCCTCCCTTTTTCAGCCAGGATAACCTGGTTAATTTCTCCTTTGATATAAATATATTCAGGGTCTTGAAGATCACTGAGTTTAATCTCCTTGATCACCTTACCGTTCTGGGTGATCACTGCGGTGATATTTTCTCCGGGCTTTGCCCCGAAAGCATTCCAGGCAATAAAGATAACAACGATTATTGCTATGCTGACAACTAATATCTTATCTCCAATTTTGAATATATGTATATTCATTGGTTGCATCCTCTAAGGAAAAATTATCCTGCAGTCCAGGCGTCACATATATCTTCTTGTCGTCGGTAATAAAAACAGCTTCTGCCTTGCCATAATACTCAACGAGATCCATTCCTTTCTCCAGACCTAAAACAAAAGCCTTGGACATGCCATCGGCTTCTGTTGAGGAGGAGGCGACAATAGTCACACTCATTAAGCAGCTGTCAACAGGATAACCTGTGCGCGGATCAAAAATATGGCAATAGCGCTTGCCGTTCTCTGTGAAATAACGCTGATAGTCGCCGGAAGTGACCACTGCTTTATCTGTAACGCTGACTACACCAACGAATGTGCCATTTTGACCGCGAGGATTTTGGATAGCAACCCTCCATGCACTCCCGTCGGGTTTGCTGCCCAACACCACCACATGGCCCCCTAAATTGACAAAAGCTGAGGTTATCCCATTGTTCTTATATATTTCAATCGCCAGATCTCCTATATAACCCTTGGCGATTCCACCAAGATCAACCATCTCGCCCTTCATTCGCAAGCCCGCCGAATTTGTCGCTTCATCAATGAGAACGTCCTGGTAATTAACCAGAGAAACCAGTTTTTTCACAAAATCAGCTGCCGGTACCTGAGGATTTTCTGTGCCAACACCCCAGGCTTTAACAAGCGGGGCCACAGTTATATCAAAGGCAGCCCCGCCGCTTAAATCTGAAATTTTGCGCGCACTTTTCAAAATGCTGATTGTTTCCGGATTTAACTCAATATATCCTTCGCCGGCATGATCATTAAGCTTATTAATATCTCCACCCGGATTATTGATCGTCCACAGCGCATCCAATTCTTTTATTTTGGCCGATACTTCATCCGCGGCCTTTTGCGCTTTTGCTCCATATACCTCCTGATGAATGACCGTGCCCAACGCAAAATCCTCAGCCTTAACTGGCCTCTGTTGCCCAGTATCACAGCCTGTTGAAAAAAATAAGAGACTGATGACCAATAGTGTGTAAATAAGTTTTTTCATGTCCGATTCCCCGTGCTCAAATTTATGATAACCAGTGCTGAAACTGCCTGGAGTTAGAGATGCCGAAGCCTACAACCAGGCCCAAATTTATGATAACCGGTGCTAAAACCGAAGATCATCGCCTTGACTCGCGAAGAGATGAAGAACAGCAGGATAAAGACATAGCCAATGGCAACCCTGGCAAGTGATAGGATTGTCGGTTGGCCAGGCTATGTCTTTAAATTCCTTTATGCTCAAGTTATCTCTGTCTCCATTTAATTAGACAGCCTTCTTTATTTCTACGGCATGTGTCTTGTAATCCTGAATTGCATTTCTCCTGCATTTTTCCAAACAGACGCTCTCCTGGCATTTTTCTATACACACATGCGCATCGATAACAGGTAGATTATCCTGCATTGTAATGGCACCGTGAGGGCACAGTTTACTGCATTGACTACACCCGATACAGCCAACGTCACAATACTTGCGTACAACTCCTCCTCTGTCGTGTGAGTTACAGAATACAGCAACATGAGCATCCACGGGAATTAAGTCGATCACTTGCAGAGGGCAAGCAGATACACATTTCCCACAGCCGGTGCACTTCCGCGTATCCACAACCGGCAGTCCCTGGTCATTTAGTTTTAGGGCTCCGAATACACACTGCTTCACACAGGTTCCTAAACCAATACAACCATACTCACATTCTTTGGGACCGTTTTGAAGCAAGCTGGCAGCCAGACAGTCTTCAATTCCTGAATATTGATATTTCTTCTTCGCAGCGCTGATCGGGAGAGCGCAGCGGATAAAAGCTACCCTGGGCTCAATGTCTTTTGCTGCTTTTCCGGTTAATTCAGCTACCATTTGAGCCACCGCTTTTTTGCCCGGGACACATAGATCCGGAGGAACATCTTTATCTAAAACAACTGCTTCTGCATATGCTGCGCATCCCGCAAAACCACAGGCACCGCACTGCCCCTTGGGCAAAATATCCTCGACCACATGAATCAACGGATTCATCTCCACGGCCAGTTTTTTATCCGCAAAGGCGAGCAGCACCCCAAAAAACAATCCCACCAAACCTATAACAGCAATGACAGCAATAACACTTTGCATGATCTTTCTCTGCCTCCCTCTTTAACTGATCATTCCGGAAAAACCGAAAAATGATAAGGCAAGGCATCCTGCCAGGATAAAAGCGATCCCTAATCCTTGAAGTGATTTCGGTACATCCGCCAATCTTAACTTCTCTCTTAAGCTCGCCATCAGAACAAGCGCCACCGCAAAACCAACACCCGAGCCAAACGCATTGACTACACTTTTCCCAAAGTTGAAACCCGATTCAACATTGATCAGTGGCACACCGAGTACAACACAGTTTGCAGCGATCAAAAGAAGGTAAATCCCCCACAGTTTATATAATGTGGGCGTATATTTCTTGACAATCATTTCCAGCAGCTGCACAAAACACGCAATCAGCAAAACAAATGTAATTGTAGTTAAAAATGTGACATTGAGAGGCACCAAAACGTAAGTATACACCAGCCATGCAAACAGTGAACTCAGCGTGATCACAGCTGTGACCGCCATACCCATTCCTACTGATGCATCAAAGTCTTTGGAAACCCCAAAGAAAATACACAGACCCAGGAATCTTGTCAAGACAAAGTTATTAACGATAACTGCACTCATGAACAGCAGAAAATATTCACTCATGCTGCCTCACCTCTCTGTTCTAAGTATTCAGTCAGCATTTTAAAGGCTGCTACCAGGTAGCCTATCAGAATAAATGCACCAGGCGCCAGAATAAAAATCAGCGCCGGCTGATAGGAGCTCGGCAGCACAGTGTAACCGAGAATGGTTCCATTCCCAAATACTTCACGTATTCCCCCAATAAGCACCATGGCCAGGGTAAAACCACACCCCATTCCAAACCCGTCAACAAAAGAAGGCAGGGGGGTATTCTTGGAGGCAAAAACTTCCGCTCTTGCTAATATTATGGCAAAGACCACGATAAGCGACAGGTAGATGCCTAATGCCTTATAGAGCACCGGTGAAAACGCCCGTAACAGTAATTCAACAACTGTTACAATAGTGGCAATGGAAGTGATATAAATCGGTGCGCGCACTTTTGGGTTAACAAAGTTGCGGACAAGGGAAACAACCCAGTTGTTGAGTGTCATAACAAATGTAACACAAAGACCCATGGCTAACGAAGTTTCCACTGAAGTAGTTACCGCCAGTGCAGGACAAAGGCTCAATGCTAATACTAAAATCGGGTTTTCAATGATCAGCCCCTTGGAAAAGTTTGCCCATAATTCCTTTCCCTTCATATCACTTTCCTCCCTTTGCAAACTCACTGACTTCATCAACTGCCTTTTTTACAGCTGAGGTCACTGCTTTCGTGGTAATGGTCGCCCCACTGATTGCTTGGATATTTACCTTATTGCCTGCATCCTTTGTCACCTCTAACTCACTGGATGACTTGCCTGGAAATTGTTCAGTGAAGGGTGCTTTTTCTTGCTTTATCACCCAGGCCTGGTGTCTCTTTAGACTCCAGAATGGTATATTTGAGAATTTTATTATCCGGTCCCACCGCTACCAGCATCTTAATAGGGCCGCCATAGCCTTTGCTTTCTGCAGGAACTATATAGGCGACCAATTTACCGCCTTTAGTAGCTGTATACCATCCCTCTTTACCATCAACTGGGGTGTATTGATCGGCTTCCGTTACCAGGTTTTTGAGAGCCAGGGTGTTCAATTCCGCTTGTTTTGCTATGGCAATATCAGCGGTAAAATAATATACGATTGATATAATTATACCGGCGATAATACAGGCAACAGTCAGATTAAGGGCAATCTTGAATAAACTGTCTCCTTTTTCGGCGTGTTCCGCTGTCACGGCTTAACCTCACTCCTTCCATATTGCATCGGCTGAACAAACCGATCAATTAATGGGGTTACACAGTTCATCAACAAAATTGAATAACACACACCTTCAGGATATCCTCCGACAAGCCTGATCAAAACCGTAAGCGCACCGGCACTCACGGCAAAGATGATTTTCCCTTTTCTGGTGATCGGAGTTGTAACCATATCAGTGGCCATAAAAAATGCTCCCAAAATAAGGCCACCTGCCATCATGTGAAAAATTGGATCCCCGGTCAAAAACCCGTTGGTGCCAAAAAGCCAGGTGAGGATGCCGACGGTTCCAATCATCGCCACAGGCATTACCCAATCAATATAACGCTTATAGATCAGGAACAATCCTCCTAAAACCAGCAATATAACACATGTCTCACCAATGCAGCCGTTTCGCAATCCCAAAAATAAGGATTTATACAGCCCGGCCTGGCTTCCGTAAGTATTTATCAATGCGTCATAACCCTGCAGTTTTAAAATATTTAAGGGTGTTGCACTCGTAACGGTATCTATGGGTGTTGTAACCTTGGTCCAGGTAGTCATCAGTACCGGCCAGGACACCATCAAGGCCGCCCTGCCGATATGAGCAGGGTTGAAAATGTTATAGCCCAAACCTCCCATAGAGTGCTTGGCTACCACGATGGCAATGAAAGAACCGACAATCGGAACAAAGAACGGGACAGCGGGGGGAAGACACATTGCCAAAAGCAGTCCGCACAAAAATGCACTGCCATCAGTTACAGTGATCTTCTTTTTCAATATTTTTTGGGTTATTGCTTCAAAAACAACAGCAGATAGACTCCCCACAGCTAAGGTTTGCAAAGCCGGCATTCCAAAATAATAGACCGCAAAGATCACTGCCGGCAACAAGGCAATGACAACGGTCCACATTATTTTACTGATCGAAACATCAGCAAACATATGGGGTGATGATGAAACAATCATTTTTGCTAATTGATCATCTTTGACAACCTCTGTGCTCACTTAATTAACCCCCTTTTTGGGCTGACATCTGGGCTGACAATTTTTTAGCATACCGGATATAATGAACATTTTTGCGTTTAGCCGGACACATATAAGCACAGCAGCCGCATTCCATGCAATCCAGTAAGTGGTAATCATTCAATGCCTCTTCCACAAGTGATCTTTCCGCAAGAATACTGAGCATACTTGGATTAAGCCCCATGGGGCAGATATCGATGCATTGGCCGCAGCGAATACATGATGCTTCCGGACCATCGTGGATTTCCTGTTTGCTGAAAGCCAGTATTCCATTAGTTCCTTTTATTACAGGAACGTCAGCCGTAAACTGTGTTACTCCCATTAAAGGACCACCCATAATCAGTTTTGCAGGTGGGAATTTAAAACCGCCGCACTGTTCAATAGCATCAGCAAATGTTGTACCAATTCTAAGCAGCAGGTTTTTAGGCTCCTTGATGGCGCCTCCACTCAAGGTAACCACTCTCTCAATCAGCGGAATGCCATTTCTGACAGCATCGCATATCGCTAAGGCTGTTCCAACATTCTGTACAACCACCCCAACACTCATGGGCAGTTTCCCGGACGGAATTTCACGTTTAAGCAAAGTTGTGATCAGCATCTTTTCAGCACCATGGGGGTATCTGGTAGGAACAGCTACAACTTTGACATGATGTTCTGCCAGAGCATCAGTCAAAACCCTAACCGCATCCATTTTATTATCTTCGACCCCAATAATCACATTATCAACCGCCAGGATTTTCTTTATGATCAAAATTCCGGTAGCAATACGCTCAGCATTTTCAAGCATGATCCTGTGATCCGCGGTTAAATACGGCTCACATTCCGCCGCATTGATGATCAGCGTATCGATGGGATTATCCTCAGGCGGTGTCAATTTAATATAGGTAGGAAAGGCCGCCCCCCCTAAACCGACAATGCCGGCATTCTTGATCATTTCTATGATTTCCGTATTGCTCAGGTTTTGCCAATGGCGTTCCGTCGGAATGCCTTCTGCCCATTGATCCAACCCATCACTTTCAATAATGATCGCCAGGCATTCCCCAAAGGATGGATGAGGCTGCTCGGAAATATCAACAACAGTACCGGAAATAGTGGCATGGACATTGCTGGATACAGCACCCTCAGCAGCCGCGGCAATAACCTGTCCCTTCTTGACATTGTCACCTTTATTAACAATGGGCACACTCGGTGCACCGATATGCTGACGAACCGGAAGAATTACTTT
>NZ_CDRZ01000240.1 GCF_000946815.1 Syntrophaceticus schinkii
GTGGTTAGTGGTTAGTGGTTAGTGGTTAGTGGTTAGTGGTTAGTGGTTAGTGGTTAGTGGTTAGTGGTTAGTGGTTAGTGGTTAGTGGTTAGTGGTTAGTGGTTAGTGGTTAGTGGTTAGCGACTCTTGATCAAAAAGAGATCGCGGGAACCGTCCCTGCGATCTTTCTCTGCAAACTATGGAAATATTGCTGCGAACCTCATCTGTTGAATCATCTGCTAGTGCGTCTAGAGTGCGTTTAGTAGAAATATTTTAGTAAAAATAACGGTAGTAGTTATCCTTGTGAAATTTATTACTAAAGTAATTATACATGGACAGTGAGTGCCTGTCAAGCAATATTTCGATCATTTTCAACATTTTGCAACTAATAAGTTTACACGATAGCCATGGCAAATAGCTGCACAGTTCTTGTTATATTCCTTTTTTCTTGAGATCCTCAATCACCTTTTGAATAAAACCGGCGGTTTTACGATCCCGTATACTGTAAAACACTCTTTTCCCCTCTTTGCGATACTTGGCCAGGCCGATATTCCTCAAAACACGCAAGTGGTGAGAAGCCGCCTGAACAGTAGACCCCAAGATATTGGCTACATCACAAACACACAGCTCATCCTGGGAAAGGGCGTGAATAACCTTCAGCCTGGTATCATCAGCCAGGGCTTTAAAAAATGTGGAAAGACCCTCAGTAACCGCAACCTCTTTCTTCAGTCTCTCCACTTTTTCCTCATCATAAGTAAAAACTTCACATATTTCCGGTTCGCTATTTATGTCTTCATTTTCTTCGCTCACAGAACCACCTCACAGTTACAAATTGAGAACAAAAACAGCCCGGGCGTTACAAAAAAGCTTGCTATAGTTGCCTGGACTGTAACAGCGTTATCAAGTATGATACAACATCTAGGACTATCTTGACGAGAATTCCAAATAGGATCCGCAACTTCTTTCCAGGCAGCAGCACGCTGATCGAGAAAGCTGGCAATTTCCCCGCTCGGCACTGTTTCCGCACCCTCATGAGTGGGGTATGCACCGGTTTCCTGAACAATCTGCCGCAGGGCATCCGGCTTATCTATGATCGGGCAGGGGCAGAGCATATTATCGGTAAATGGCTGCCCTTTCTGGTACGCAGTAAAAAGTGGATTCTTGAGGACATCTTTTAAGCTCTTATCCCTGATATTGTCGACAGCAAAGTGTACAAAGGCACATGGTTCTACATCGCCACGGGCATTAATATGGAAGAAACACTTGCCCCCAGCAATACAGCCCTCTGTATAAGATCCATCATTCCAAAAGTCAATAATAGGCAGGGGCTTATTGAGCCGCAGGTAAGCGCTCCTCTCAGCCAAGTAAGCCCGCTGTTCCGGTAGAAGCATCAGATCCGTGTCCGGTAGACGCACGATGGGAACATAATGGAAGGCCCACATATATTTTACCCCTTGTTCGATGAGAAAGTCAATGAACTCGTCGCTGGTAAGCTGCTCCACATTGTTCCTGGTAACTGTCGCTGATGTCCCAAAAAAGAGTCCCCGTTCCCGCAGGCGGCTCATGGCAGCATGATCCTTTGAAAGGTACCTTTGCCGCGGCGGGTATCGGTCTCTTCTTCCCACCCCTCCAGACTGATGGCATTCGCTCAGGGATCAATAATGATAATGGATCAGGAAAACCGTCCCCCTGATCTATCCTTGGATGCATATGGTAATAACCGGTAGAATACAATTTGAATGTAAATGAAATAGACGATTTGGGTATTGACAATTGAGAATGATTATCATAAATTAATAGTGACAGCAATTAGATATAATATAGCAGGCAGTTATGAGAACACACCTTCCATCATCTTAAACGTAGTTTCTACAAACAAAGTACCTATAGCAGCTTTATCGTGTCTGCATGTTTTTACGTAGGTAATATTATGTTCAGCTAATGATAATGATTATCGTTTTCATTATTATCCTAACACTGGAATCGGGCATTTTTTAATTACTGGAGGATAACCAATGGGGAAAAACCAAAAGAAAAAAAAAGACATTTGTTAAGTTTCTAAATAACCGTAAAACCGTTAAAGATGAACCAAAACCATCACAACCAGCTAAACAGCGGATGAAGCTTGTGCTGGTGGGCACCCCCAATGTAGGAAAAAGTGTCATCTTCAATCTTTTAACAGGAAGCTATGTCACCGTATCCAATTACCCGGGAACCACTGTAGAGGTCACCCGCGGCACAGCCAAATATAATCAGCAAATCTATGAGGTAATAGATACCCCTGGAATGTACTCACTTCTTCCCATTACTGAAGAGGAACGGGTGACGAGAACTCTTCTGCTGCAGGAAAAACCGGATGTGGTGGTACATGTGGTAGACGCAAAGAACCTTGAACGAATGCTCCCCCTTACCCTGCAGCTGCTGGAGGCCGGTTTGCCCGTAATACTTGCAGTCAACATGATGGATGAGGCGGATGCAATCGGCCGCCAGATCGACCTGGACAAGCTATCCGAGATTTTAGGGATCCCTGTAGTAGGAACTGCAGCAGCGTTAAACCGCGGTATTGAGCAGTTAAAGAGAGCGGTGATCGAGTATGTCAGAAAGCGGGTCGCCTGATCTGGGCTTCGCCTTCCAATATGATGAAACCATTGAAAACGCCCTGAGCGGCATAGAAAAACTCCTTAGAGCAAGGTACACATTCTCCAAGCGCATGATTGCCTTGCTCTTGCTCCAGGAGGATGAAGAGATCACAAAGATGGCCAAACTGCGGGAGGCTAACTTTCCACGCATCTTTGCCATCATTCAAAATACCCGGTCTAAATACAAGGATCCACTGCGTTATGTGGTTACACTGCAGTGCCATCAACAGGCACAGGATGTCCTTTCCGCTGTCATGACTGACCGCAAACAAAAAACACATCTCCAATCAGTGCTCGACCGCATCACTATCCAACCCCTGACCGGTATCCCCATCCTGTTGATCGTTCTCTATTTTGGTTTATACAAGTTTGTGGGAGAATTCGGTGCGGGGACACTGGTAGATCTCATCGAAGGTAAGCTCTTTGAAGCGCACATCAACCCCTGGGTCAACCAGGTTGTAGAAAATCTGATTCCCTGGCACTCCCTGCAGACACTGCTTGCTTTCGACTACGGCGTCATTACTTTAGGACTGCGCTATGCTGTAGCCATCATCCTACCCATTGTGGGCACCTTTTTTTTGGCTTTCTCTCTTCTGGAGGATTCGGGTTATCTCCCGCGGCTCGCCCTTTTGGTGGACCGGGTCTTTAAAAAGATCGGCCTCAACGGGAGGGCGGTGATCCCCATGACACTCGGATTCGGGTGTGATACGATGGCCACCCTGGTCAGCAGAACACTGGAAACCAACAGGGAACGGGTAATTGCTACCCTGCTCCTGGCTCTGGCCATCCCTTGTTCTGCACAGCTGGGAGTAATTTTGGGCCTCCTCTCCGCGAAACCCTTTGCTCTGGCTGTTTGGGCAGGGTTTGTAATTCTGGTCTTCCTTCTGGTGGGTTACCTGGCAGCAAAGATATTGCCTGGGGAAAGGCCTGCTTTTTACATGGAACTTCCCCCCTTGAGACTGCCCAGGATCGTCAATATTTTAGAAAAAACCCTGTCTCGCATGCAGTGGTACTTCCTGGAGATCATCCCCTTCTTCATCCTGGCCAGCGTCCTCATCTGGGCAGGAAAAATAACAGGAATCTTTGATGCCTTTATTCAGGTATCCACCCCCCTGATGGCGGCCCTGGGGCTCCCCCCTCAGGCTGCTGAGGTTTTTCTGTTTCGGCTTTTTTCGCCGCGACTACGGGGCAGCGGGACTTTATGATTTACAAAAATTTGGAGCATTGTCCGGGGTGCAGATAGTAGTAGCTGCAGTAACCTTAACCCTTTTTGTGCCCTGCATCGCCCAGTTCGCCATCATGATCAAGGAAAGAGGTTGGAAAACCGCACTGGCTATTGCCGGCTTTATTTTTCCCTTCGCCTTTTTGTGCGGCATTGTTCTCAATTTTATTCTCACACTGCTGGGGGCAACACTTTAGCGTGCAACGGGGACGGTTCCCGGCGCATTTCTGCGTCCAAAGGGAAGATGCAACGGGGACGGTTCCTGGCGGGGATGCGACGGGGACGGTTCCTGGTGCACGCGCATAGTTTCTTAGACTTCCGACTTCCGATATCAGGCTTAGGTTGGTGGTTGTAACCCACGCCTTGACCGAAGAGATTGCTTTTACTGGTTTGTGTAAGGAATATGGAATTAACAGAAAAGCAGGTTACAAGTGAAAACAAAGGTTTCTTGGAGGTGACAGGAGAATCGTCCCCTTGTCACCCTCGAAAGGGTGAGTGAAAATGAAATGCAGTTTTTGTGGATATGAATTTAACGAAACTACAGCTCACGGGTGCGGACCCTGCCCACTAAGTACTACCTGTGGCAAAGTGAAGTGCCCCCATTGTGGCTTTGAAATGCCCAGAGAAAATCTGATCTTTGGGTGGTTCAGGCGCCGCAGACACAGAGCCGGTAAAGGTGAAAAGGGAGGCAAAAGAAACGGTGCGGGAAAGGGACAGCAATTCCAGGGAGGGAGAACTCTTTCACAGCTGAGCAATGGGGATGAGGCTGTTGTTTCTCAGATCGACACCAGCGACCGGGGAACACTGAACAAGATCATGGCTCTGGGGATTCTTCCAGGGATGAGGGTGACCATGATTCAAAGGTATCCTACATTTGTCTTCCAGGTAGGAAACACCCGTGTCACCGCAGACGAAAATCTCGTCAACAAGATCTTGATAAATAGAGGATAGACGCTCATACCGCCTTAGCGGCACCAGCAGATAATGAAAACAGACTATCCTGCTAAGCCAACCAGCAACATCGAGGCCAGCATATAAATGGATGCGGCTTTAAACAGCAAGAAGTTTCGTTTTGGTGTCGGAAAGGCGGAGCAGAGGACTGCTAGAACAATGAGCACAACTACAGAGAGAATTGAGGCCAACAGATAGGGGCCACGCACACCATTTAAAAGAACAGCCAACATCATAGCCAACCCTGTCAAAATAGTTGACATCGCTAAAACCAGCCGTGTTCTTTCTTCCCCATAAAGAGCGGGAAAAGTGGGCACCTTGGCGAGATTGTAGTCTTTGGCATACCTCATGGCAAAGGTCAGGATATGGATGGGAATCCACAACAGAACAGCCAGGGCTAAAAGAACCCCAACAATATCAATACTGCCTGTCCCTAGAACACGCCCTGCCAGAACAGGCATCCCCCCGGAGACACCCCCCGGTATCACTGAAAAAGCTGTTTTTCTTTTCAACCACATGGTGTATACCACAGCGTGGAAGAACAAACCCGCAGCAACAACCACACCGAATAAAGGCCCTAAAGTAAATGCCCAAACAACACCGAGCAATGAGATCAAAGAACCGAAAGCCAGGGCTTCCCGCGGGCGCAAAACACCGGCAGGCAGCGGGCGCTTGACCGTCCTGGGCATCCTGGCATCTATGTCGCGATCCATATACATGTTGAGTACAGTGCTGCCGCTGATAGCCAGGTAAAGACTGCCCAGCAGAGACAGCATTGTTACCCAGTCTGTCACTGGATGCCCCGCGGAGGCAAAACCTGCCCATCCGGTGATCAGCAAGAGAAATGTCTGCTTGCTCTTTGTCAACTCCCAGTAAGCCTGCAGTTTAATGCGTATTCTCTCACTCAACTTTTCGAATTTAACTGCCTGTTGGTAGCCATCCACAGGCCTCTCTTCCGGCTTCATGCCTTCACCATCCCCCTCTTTGTTTACTGGTGTCTTGTGAAGCCTTCTTCGACATCAGGCATCAAATATCCTACCATGCTCTGCTTCGTTATTTTTCTTTTACATCATTGATGTTATAAGAGGAGTGAATTATCACGCGGACTGAAACGTGCCTTCAGCGGTCATTCCCTGCCTGGGACGAATAAGATATTTTAAAATGTCACCCTCCAAAACAAGCAGATAAGCCGGCCTGCCGGGGGAGATGACACCTAAACTATCTTGCATACCGATGATGTATGCACCATTTCTTGTAGCAGCCATTAGGGTTTCTTCTGCTGTCAATCCCGCTTCCTGGTAAAGCTGTAGTTCCCTCAAATAACCTGTTCCATGCTGTACACCTACAGCTCCGGCATCAGTTCCTACCCCCAGAATCACTCCCAGCTTTTGGGCGAGCCTGATCATCTGAAGCTGGCGCCGGTAAGTGTGCTCAATAACTGCTGTCTCAGCTGTGAGACTGCCATCCAGCCCCTGGTTCTGCACTGCAACCGGAACAACAGTAGGAACCCAGGCAATCCGTTGGTCAGCCATCGCCTTCAAGGAATCTACACTGATAAAGTAGCCGTGCTCAATGGAGTGCACCCCCGCCTTTATGCATATCTGGACAGCCTCATCTGAACTGGCATGAGCCATTACTTTGAGACCATGATCAGCGGCTATCCTTACAATCTGCTCAAGCTCCTTTAAGGTAAACTGCACCCCACCAACCTTGCTGTATTCTTTAAAACTGACGATACCGGAAACAAGCACCTTAACCTGGTTGATGTTCTCTTTTAAAAGCCCTTTCATAACCTTAGCAAGTTCCCCGGGGGCAGCCCCGGTACCTAAAAATGAACCATATCCGCCATTTTTACGCAGGGCTTTTCCCGAAGCCATTACCACAGGCCCCTTTAACTCAACATTATTAACCATGTTACGGCAAGCAATCCCGATACCCCCCCGATCCCCACCATCCCGAACAGCAACAATGCCATGGGCAAGGTCGGAAACGAGCCTTTCCTGTAGAACTTCAGTAACATGAAGTTCCTCATGGTATTGTGGTTGGCCATTCAAACCATCAAAAGCCAGATGAACATGACAGTCGATCAACCCTGGGATTACTGTAAGGTTATCGGTAGTAATAACCCGACAATTTTTTCTCCTACCCGCTAATATCTTTTTATGGTTCACTGTTTGCTTTTCAATAAGCTGAACCTTACTATCCCAGATACGTATTCTTACATTTTTTTTTGACATGCAGGTTGGCACCTGTGAAAAGTTTTCCTGCATTTATAATCAGATAATCTTGGGGAGACAGCTCTATTAGCTGCAACCAACAGCACTCCAATCCCTACGGCAATTAAACAAAAATTTTGTCACATATCTCCCTGACAGCCTTAACCGCTGGACTGTCCTCAGGAAGGTCGAGCAGAGGCTTCCCGTAAAGGTCATATTCGGTCAGCTGAGTATCATAAGGAATAATGCCCAGCAGCTCCAAGCCTGTGGCCTCTATCTCCTTCTGGAGAAGTGCAGTGTCATTGATCTTGGTGATGATCAGGTATGCCTCTCCAATATCGAAAGCCAGGCTTTTGGCCAGTTCATAGATCCTGCCGGCTGCGCGCACCCCTTTTACTGAGCCATCAGAGATAACCAGCATGGTGTCCACATCCTGGATCGTCCCTCTGCTGATATGCTCCAACCCAGCCTCATTATCAATAACCATGTAATCATAGTCATTCTCTAACTGTATAATGCAGTTCTTCAAAACAGCATTGGGAAAACAGTAGCAGCCTGCCTGCCGGGATGGACCCATCACCAGCAGGTCATAACCATCAGATCTGATCAGGGCTTCCTCAGTGAACTTGGTTTTGATGTAACCTTCCCTGTCTGAATCATCAGCACTTTTTTGTTCTTTGACGGTTTCTACAATATCGGAGAGGGTGCATGTTAATTCCATACCTAAGGCCTCATGCAATGTAGCATTGGGATCTGCATCTACAGCCAGAACCCTCCCCTTATTACCTGCAACCAGGTTCTTGATGATCAGAGAAGCAACTGTGGTCTTGCCTGTTCCTCCTTTACCGGCAAGAGCGATATGTTTTGCCATTTTTTTTACTCCTTTCTTTTTTAATCCCCCACTTAGCCCGGGAGTCAACCACTCCCGGTCATAGATATGCTTTCTTTTTATCTTATCATTTATTTCGACATTTTGGGAGGACAGGAAAGCAGAGCAGGAAAAACAACTACGGCTGGCGTATACTGGAAAGCGAGCAGTTAAATGAACAAAGGATGGAATAGCATGACCAATACCAAGCATCATCACCTGCTAAAAAACGCAGAAATTATCTTAAACAAACGCTTCGGTTACCCCACTTTTAGAAAAGGGCAGGAGAAGATCATCACCGGCATTCTGCAGGGTCAAGATACCATCGGCATCATGCCCACAGGTGGGGGAAAATCGATCTGTTATCAGATCCCGGCATTACTGCTGGAAGGCACCACTATCGTGATCTCCCCCTTGATCTCACTGATGAAGGACCAGGTGGACACACTTCGGGAGCTGGGAATGCCTGCCACTTTTATCAACAGTTCCATCAACTATACTGAGGCGGCGAAACGCTTCCAGGAAACCAGACAGGGAAAGCACAAACTGCTTTACATCGCCCCGGAACGCCTGTCAGCAGGGCAGTTTTCAGCACAGCTGGCAACTCTTCCTATTTCACTGGTAGCTGTCGATGAAGCCCACTGTATTTCGCAGTGGGGACATGACTTTCGGCCAAGCTATCTTGACATTACACCCTTTTTAGAGACATTACCTGACAGACCGGTGGTCACAGCCTTTACCGCAACCGCCACACCGGAAGTGACTGAGGACATTATCGCTTTATTACACTTGCGGAATCCCAATGTTTGCATCACCGGTTTCAACAGGGAAAACCTCTCCTTTTCAGTGGTCCGCGGCGAAAACAAACAGGACTTTTTATTGAACTTTCTTCAGAACCATCGAGAGCAAGCAGGCATTATTTATGCTGCCACCAGAAAAGAGGTCGACAACATCTTCGAAATGCTGGGCAAAAAGGGGTATGCAGTTGGGAGATATCATGCGGGGTTAAGTGATCAGGAACGCGCAGAGAATCAAGAGAGGTTTTTGTACGATGATCTGAAAATCATAGTGGCAACCAACGCATTTGGGATGGGGATCGACAAATCAAATGTTCGTTATGTCATCCATTACAACATGCCGAAAAATATGGAGGCTTATTACCAGGAGGCGGGCAGAGCCGGTCGTGATGGGGAGCCCGGAAAGTGCATCCTGCTCTTTGCGCCACAGGACATCTATATTCAAAGATTTTTGATCGAACAATCAACACTGGAGCAGGCCAGGAAAGAAAAGGAGTACCAAAAACTGCGTGCCATGATCGATTACTGCTATACACCGCACTGTTTGCGCAATTATATCCTGCACTACTTTGGAGAAGAAATGACAGAAACATGCGGTAAATGCGGCAGCTGTGATGATGACTTTGACATTCATGAGATCACCATTGAAGCACAAATGATCCTCTCCTGTGTGGTCCGCATGAAAGAGAGGTTCGGCATCTCACTGGTAGCAGATGTGTTGAAGGGTTCCCAAAACAAAAAAAGTGCTCAGCTACGGCTTTGACAAACTATCCACCTACGGTTTGCTGAGCAACATGAAAATAAAAGAAATAACTGATCTGATCAACTACCTGCTGGCAGAACAGTACCTCACATTGGCTGGCGGACAATTTCCCGTGATCAAGCTCACTGGTAAAGCAACCCCAGTCCTCAGAAGCCAGGAGAAGGTATATAGAAAGGTGCGAAAAAGAAAAGAGGCTGCTGTTGCAGACAGTGATCTCTTTGAACAGCTGCGGGCACTGCGCAAAGAGATTTCACAAAGGGAAGACATCCCACCCTATGTCGTCTTCCACGATTCCACACTGCGTGAAATGGCTGAGGTTTGCCCAACAGATCAGGTATCGATGCTGGCCATCAAGGGGATGGGTGAAACCAAGTTCGCCCGCTATGGTCACTCATTTATGGAAGTGATCAGGAAACATCTACAGGAAACCGGCGGCCCACAACCTGCTGCACCTACTGCAACGACTATACTTTCTACGCCTGTTCCCACTGCTGCACCTTCTGCAACCGCCAAAACTGATGCATCTGATGCGCCCGATATGCCTGTTCTACCCGCTGCACCTATTGCAACAGTTGATTCGCCCGTTCCACCAGCCGCACCTTCCGGCAGCTCGCAGGCAGCATCTCCGGCAAAATCTCCGGCAGCAAAGCGCATATCCAGTCATCTTACTTCCTATATGATGTATCAGGAGGGAGATACCTTCGAAGAAATCGCCCAAAAGCGCGGCCTGACACTCACAACAGTACAGAACCATATCGTGCGCAGCGGCATGGAAGGATATGAACTGGACTGGGATGCCCTGATTCCTCAAGAATATGAGGAGCTAATACTGGAAAGGGTTAAAACCCTGGGCACCAAGAAATTAAGGCCGATCAAAGATGCACTGCCTGATCAGGTGAGCTACCTGGCCATCAGAGCAGTTATTGGGAAGTACAGGGATGAGATAAAAAAGGAGTAATCCCAGGGGTTATTCCTTAGGTATTTTCGCACAGTGCCTTGCCAGTTGCCATTGTTGTAATCAAACCTAGCATATAGAAACCCACGATCTTTCCGCAAGAATTTTGGGAAATATTTATTGATGCTTCATATTGAACTCGTACATGTTCTCATTTATACTGAAACTGGAAGAAGCCTGGCTCGGGAAGAAACTACAGTACAAGGAGGATGGTTATGCAAAGAAGATTTAAAGTGATCCTCGAATGGAACGAAGACGACGGCGGCGGCTACACTGTGATAGTCCCTGCACTACCGGGGTGCATTACTGAAGGTGATACCGTTGAAGAGGCAATGAATAATGCCCATGAAGCTATTACAGGCTACCTTGAAGCATTAAAATTACAGGGCAAACCCCTTCCTAAAAAAGATACCAGAATGTTTTTTGGAGAAGTTGAGGTATTACTATGAGTCGCTTGCCCACTCTTCCGCTGCCTTTAGCACCCCATATTTTTCAGACTGCTCATATATAGAAGCGGCCTCCTCACCGCACATCAATTCCGCCTGTTCCATCACCGTCTTCACTGCCTGTTCCTGTTTATCCGGCGGGTAGCCGTACTTTTTGAGCAGACGCTTGATCGTAATGCGCATCCTGGCCCTCACACTTTCCCTGATCGCCCAATCTACGCCGGTATTGGCTTTAATTGTCCTGGTTAGGTCCCGGGCAATCTGCTTCAAGATCTCATCACCCATAATTTTTACTGCGGCATCATTGGTACCCAGGGCATCATAGAAGGCCAGTTCATCTGATGAAAGTCCAACTGCCTCCCCTCTCCTATTCATCTCATTCATTTCCTTGGCCAACTCAATCAGCTCAAGGATAACCTGTGTCGTTTCAATAGTTCTGTTCTGGTACTTAATGATGGCGTTCTCCAGCATTTCCGAAAATTTTCTCGACTGGATCAGGTTTCGCCTGGAAATAGCCTTCACCTCACCGGCCAGCAGACGTTTTAAGAGCTCCACAGCCAAATTCTTATGGGGCAATCCTTTGACCTCTTCCAGGAATTCATCCGACAGGATGGCAATATTCGGTTTATCCAGCCCGACAGCCCCAAATATATCTACCACCTCTTCTGAAATGACAGACTTGGAGATCAATTGGTTCAATTGATAGTCAATCTGAGCTTTAGTCTTTTTCTGGGTTCCCACGGGAATCATCTTGATAATACCTGACTTCACAGCCTTAAAGAAACCAATCTCCACATTGAGTTTCTCCGCCTCATCGGTGGTGGAACAGAGTGCATAGGCCTTAGACAGGGCAGTGACATAGTTGATGAAGTCTTTCTTTGCCTCTTCACCAAGGCCAAGAATATAGTCAATAGTAGCCACAATTGTCTGCATCCGCTCGGAAGCACTGCCGCTTTTGAAGCTGCTGTAATCAAAACCATAGAGCAGATCTTGTATTAACTCATAGTTTTCCAGCAGCACATCTACAGCCAGGGATGTATCCACACCGGTGTTCTGCCGATCGGAAACAGTGTACTGGGAAAGTGCACTCTTCAGGCTGTCCGCAATACCGATATAATCCACAACAAGCCCGCCGGGTTTATCCCGGAACACACGATTAACCCTGGCGATGGCCTGCATGAGGTTATGACCGCTCATAGGCTTGTCGACATACATGGTGTACAACGAGGGTACATCAAAGCCGGTGAGCCACATATCGCGGACAATGACAATTTGCAGCGAGTCATTCTCGGCCCTCATCCTTTTTGCCAACAGCTTGCGGCGGGATTTGCTGCCGATATGCTGCTGCCACTCTTTCGGGTCCGAAGCCGAACCAGTCATTACAACCTTGATCATACCTGTGTTGTCGTCATCGCTGTGCCAGCCCGGGCGCAGATCTATTATCGCATTGTACAGGTCAACCGCAATCCGTCTAGACATAACAACCACCATGGCCTTGCCGAAGGCTGCCTCCTGCCTTTTTTCATAGTGCTCCACGATATCCCTGGCGACAAGCTGTACACGCTTTTCTGCACCGGCAATAGCCTCCAGGCGCGACCACTTGCTCTTTTGCCTTTGCTTTTCATGCTCTTCCTGAAACTCTGTGATTTCTTCAAACTCCTCATCGATTTTCAGCTTATCTGCATCAGAGAGTTCTAGCTTGGCGATCCGGCTTTCATAATAGATTTTTACTGTTGTACCGTCTTCAACCGCCCTGGTCATATCATAAATATCAATATAATCCCCGAATACCGCGGGGGTGTTCTTGTCAGTCAGTTCTACAGGTGTACCAGTAAACCCGATAAAGGATGCATTGGGAAGAGCATCCCTCATATATTTGGCATAACCATATTTTATATCTGCTTCCTTTTCACCAGAGGTTACTATGACCTTGAAACCATACTGGGAGCGGTGGGCCTCGTCAGCGATGACCACGATGTTTCTCCGGTCGTTGAGCAGCGGTTCTGCATCCCCATCTTCACCCGGCGTAAACTTCTGAATGGTGGTAAAAATAACCCCGCCGGATTGGCGCTCTTTGAGCATTTGCCGCAGTTCGGCGCGGCTGGTTGCCTGAACAGGGGACTGCCGCAGCAGCCTCTGGGAACGACTGAAGGTAGTAAACAGCTGCTCATCCAAATCATTGCGGTCGGTGATCACAACTATAGTAGGATTATTCATCATCAGCACAACTTGACCCGCATAGAAGACCATGGAAAGGCTCTTCCCGGAACCCTGGGTATGCCAGATAACACCGATCCGCCGGTCGCCCCCATCCATAGCTGCCCGCTCAGTACATTCAACAGCCTTCTTCACTGCATGGTACTGGTGGTAACCGGCCAGTATTTTGATGATCTCTTTCCCATCGGTTTGAAAGAGGATAAAGTTGCGGATGATATCCAGAAAGCGGCTCTTGTCAAACATCCCCTTGATCAGAACCTCAAGCTGCGGCTGAGAGATAGGTGCCACCGTTTCCCCGTCAACGGTCCTCCAGGGCATGAACCGGTCCTCATTGGCAGTAATGGTGCCAACCCTGGCATTGAAGCCGTCACTGATAACGAGGAAAGAGTTGTGGGCCAACAGTGAAGGGATCTCCATCTTGTAGGTTTGTAATTGGTTAAAAGCCTCAGCAATGCCCACACTTTCATCTGTAGAGCTCTTTAATTCGATCAGCACCAGCGGTAAACCATTGACAAACACAACCACATCCGGCCTACGGTTGTGACGGTGTTCAATCACAGTGAACTGGTTAACCGCCAGCCAGTCGTTGTTGTCCAAATTCTCAAAATCAAACAGCCAGACCTTGTCGGTCCTGGTGGTGCCGTCATCCCTATTCACCTGCACATCCAACCCATCGGTGATCAGCCGGTGGAACTCCATATTATTAATGATCAGGCTGGGGCTATAGGCGATAGCCACCTTGCGGAAAGCTTCATCCAGTGCATCCCGCGGCATTTGAGGATTAATCCTACGCAGAGCATCCATCAAGCGCTCCTTCAGAATGACTTCACTGTAATCCTCCCGCTCCGGGTATTCCCCCTCCGGTGAAATCTCCGGACCATAGGCCGCATCGTAATACAGTTCCTGGAACCACTCCAAAACCGCCTGCTCCAGCTCCGACTCATCGTAACTATACAACTTCCAGCACCTCCTCTACGGGCACACGGATTTCACCGGACATAAGTTTGGGGAGGAGGGTGTCGCGGGTTTCAGCCAGAGCCTTAGATTCTATTGTATTGATTAGAATCCTTTCGTCTAAAACCCCGACAACAGAGTTAAACGAATCAACCTGCTTTTTCCCAGGATAGATAATAGGAAAATTGCTTATATTACTTTTGTTAATTGCCGTAAATACCGAGCCACTTTCCATAGTAAGCAACCTCTTTTTGTTATCAATTAATGTGTAATACAAAAAGTTATTGCCAGACTCCTTCATACACAAAGCGGCCACCCCGCGTCCAATACAGCACTTTGTAACAGCAAGGTTTATTTCTCCTACAGGTGCCCTAACACTTAATAAAACATCATTCTTTTCAGCCACTTTTTTTTGGCTCTGAGCAACATACAGAAACTCCGGGATGCCTAAAGCCAAAGTTTCTGACGCCTTGATAAAATGGCAAACCATATCCAGTTTCGTTATAGCTACTTGATGGAGGTGACTGCCCCATATTAATAGTGCAGATCTCTTCTAGATTAATTATTGACCAACCCCTGGGTATCGGTCCAAATTCGCTGTCATCCATCTCTCCACCAGATGATTTATACGGCTGACCATTCTCATCCGGGAACTCAAAATCGACAAACCAGTGTTTGAAGATGGCCTGGGCTATTTCTTCGAGGGTTTGGTTGATGCGGTTGTTGAATTCGATTTTGTCATCAAGTGAAGATAAAATAACCGCAATATAATCCTGTACATCTTTAGCGGGGAATTTAACCTCAATATCACTCATTATTTTTGTGTTTAATGAAGGCATAGTAGCACCAACGGCTATTCTTCGAATGTACTCTTTGAAATTCTCTAAACCAAAATAATATGATAGATATAAAGGATTGATATTATTATCAAATACTCTAACCCGTAAACAGCGGCCTGAAAACAGCCAACCATCCTCCTTTTTGCAAACAAAAGCTCGTCTATCTACTGAACCGACACGGCTAAAAACTATATCCCCTTCTTTAATAATAAATTTTTTTAATCGTTCTTTATCTTCATCTGAAACAAAGGGTAAGTTTTTATGTATTATCCGATTTTGTCCCAAATGTTCCACAGTAATAATCGGTGTGCCTTTCTCTTTATAGTCCCGTTTATGTAATTGGCTGCCAAACGGCCCAGTTTGGATATCTGCAATATCACCAAGTCTTACTTTTATAAATTCACTAGACGTCATACTCCATCCCCCTTACCCCCTCCTATATACCTCCACACCCTGCTCCTCAATCTCCCGGCGCAGTTTTTCATCCAGGTTGCTGTTCATGTCCACCACATCGATCTTATAAATCCCAGCTGCCTCGTCCAAATCCACCCACAGTCCCGGGGGCAGTTTCCCCTCACAGTAGACGGCAAGATCAATATCTGAATTGTATTTGTAATCATCCGATGCACGGGAACCGAAGATAACTGCCCTGGTAATGTTTTCCCTCTTATTCAGTTCTTTGTTGAGCGCTTGCAGGATATGATCCGGTATCCCAAATCTCATTTCATAACCTCCGCCATTCTGGCCCCAAAGGTAACAAACCGCTCAAAATACTGATCTTTTATCCTGTTATAAATTGCTTTTGCCATTTCTTCGTTATATGTATGGGCAGCCAGATTTCGATCCCCTATCATATCAATCCAGATATCCCCCTCAAAGATCAGCCCTGCCTTATAGGCTTCTTTAAAAGCTCCACGCGGTGAATTGACCTCAGCTATACCTTCATATTCAAGATAAGCCTTCATCAGCTTCCATGCCAATTCATAGGTAAATTCAAAGCGCTGAATCACCCCATCATAAAGCAAGGGGTTGGAGATGTCTTCATCCAAAGCCTCTTTGAGCCGCAATACAGCACTGCGGTATACTTCCTTCTTTTCTCTTAACCGTTCAGTATTCATAGGCAAACCCCCCTTTGGGCCACTACACAAACTCCTTTTTCCCAAATACACTTTGATAACAGTAGGCGACTCTCAAAACCCAACTCCTGAGACATACATCGCAGTTGTTGCAAAATTTGCAACAACTGTACCAGCACTATATTCAACACCAGCAAACTATCAGACTTCAAACCCTATCGCCGCCAAATTCTTCCTGATTTCTTCCTCCAGCTTCCTTGACTTGGCAAACATCTCCATCAACTCGCCTGTCAACCGCTCCAACTTTTCTTCAAAGGGCTCCCCGTCATCCTCAACTTCTTCGATCCCTACATAGCGACCGGGGGTGAGGATATATTCGTGTTCCCGGATTTCCTCCATTTTTGCGGCCTTACAGAAGCCCTTAACATCCTCATATTTTCCCGCATCCTCTTCCCCCCGCCATGCATGATAGGTACCGGCGATTCTTTCTATATCTTCATCCGAGAGTTCCCGGTGGGTACGGTCTACCATATGCCCCATTTTGCGCGCATCAATAAACAATATTTCTCCTCGCCTGTCTCTGTACCCTCTGGCTGCTTTGTTCTTGGTGATAAACCAGAGGCAGACCGGGATCTGAGTGGAGTAAAACAGCTTGCCTGGCAGAGTAACGATACAGTCCACATTATCTTTTTCCACAAGCTTCTCTCTGATCTCAGCCTCACTTGTGATTGATGTGGACATAGACCCGTTCGCCAGCACAAAACCCGCCACACCGCTGGGAGCCAGGTGCCAGAGCATGTGCAGAATCCACGCATAGTTGGCGTTCCCTACGGGAGGGATGCCGTATCCGCTCCAGCGCACATCATCGGTCAGCCTTTCGCCTCCCCAGTCGCTGACATTAAAGGGCGGATTGGCCAGGATATAATCGGCTTTGAGTTTCTTGTGTAAATCGTTGTGAAAGGTGTCAGCATTATATTTACCGATGTTTCCGTCAATACCGCGGATTGCCAGGTTCATCTTGCACAACCTCCAGGTGGTGGGGTTGGACTCCTGACCGTAGATGGAGATGTCGCCAATCTTGCCTTGATGTGCTTGTACAAACCGTTCACTCTGCACAAACATGCCGCCGGAACCGCAGCAAGGGTCGTAGATCCTTCCCCTTAAAGGCTCAATCATCTCTGCCAGCAGTTTGACAACACACTGTGGGGTGTAGAATTCCCCGCCGTTTTTGCCTTCGGCACTGGCAAACATAGCCAGGAAATACTCATAGACACGGCCGAGCACATCCTGAGAGCGGCTCTCCCTGTCCCCTACCTTAAAGGAAAGGATGTCAATCAGCTCACCTAGACGGGTTTTGTCCAGGGCAGGCCTTGCATAATCCTTGGGCAGCACACCTTTGAGCTGCGGGTTGTCTTTTTCAATAGCCACCATGGCATCATCGATTATCTGGCCGATGGTAGGCTTTTTGGCATTCTCTTTGATATAAGTCCAGCGTGCATCCTTGGATACCCAGAAGATATTCTCGGCGGTATATTCGTCCCTGTCTTCCGGATCAGCGTATTCATCCTCAAGGAGATCTGCATGTTTCTCTTCAAAGGCATCGGAAATATACTTCAAAAACAACAAACCCAAAACAACGTGTTTGTATTCCGCGGCATCCATATTATTGCGGAGCTTATCTGCCGCCTGCCATAACTTCTCCTCAAATCCCAAATTGGCTCCGTTCTTATTCTCCTGCAAATTCATGTACCTCCACCCGGATCTCATAATGTACAGCCTCTTCATCCAACAGCTCTGCAATAGCTGAATCCTGCATGACAAAGCGAATAACACCGAAGGCTTGTTCATCGAAGGTATCGTAGATCCTGCCCGCGCTGCAGCAGCCCCTGGGCACTGTATGTGTGCTGTTGGCCACATAACCGACTGTGCCGATGGGTATAAGGGATACCGCTATAGCTTCGCCATCATATTCATTATCCGGATCTTTTATAAGCTGCACCGGCATTCCCGGCTTTAAAATCTGTGCTCCATAATAATTCTTGCAGCCGACAACCGCAAAATAACGTGTTTCTTTCATTTAATCTCCTCCTGTCAATAGCTCCTGAAAAATTTCCGTCCGCTGGCTCTCCCAGCGTTTTTCAATAACTTCACGCTCACTTTTGTATCGCCTTAAGCCATTAGCAAACCTCTCAGCGAGTTCCCGCTGCCTGGTTATGGGGAGCAGTGGAACCTCCAGTTCCCCGATATCGTTGGGGTTAATATTCATAACATTGGTCCCCCGCTGAAAGCTTTTGACCAGCAGTTGCCCCAGCGGACTTTCCAAAAATATTTTAAGGTACTGTGGCAGGACCTTTTCCTTAACCCTGATAACAATGATATTGGCAGAGGCAATAACCGTCCGCCTGGTTTCAGGGAACAGTGCCACCTTGTTGACCGTTCCGCGGCAGGTGAGCAGAATATCGTCACCCTCCAACTGGTATCGCCTGATTTTTCGTTCTTCCTCATTAATGGTATCCATATGATCGAAGAGAACCTCCCCCTCCTCAATATTGGAGATATTGAGGATAAATATCTCCCCAGGCTTTACATCATCTTTTAAAACCGATTTGCCCCGGAAGATATCAGCAATACTTTTCAGCTTCACCTTTTTGACACCTGATGCCTTGAACCTCTGGATTTCCTCATTATCTTTGGAAAGAAAGAGACCTGCACGCCAGTCATCATACTGCCTGAACTCAGCAGAGGGCATCGTTATCACTCGGGTTTCTTGCATTCTATAGTTCTCAGTTCCGATACTGCCCAGAACAATGCTGTCTTTTCCAGCTTTAGAAAAGGCCGCCAAATAGGTTTTAATACCGGTATAGGGCCGAAAGATTCCGTCAGGGAGGGAGTAGATGGAGTCCAAGCTGTAGTTTTCCAGAATCCATTTCCTGAAATCCCGAATCTGGCCGCTCGCAAAGGTCAGCTTGGCAGGAATCACAGCCACCAGACTGCCTCTGTCATTAATTCTCTGAATCAGGTTCTCAAGGGCGATAGTCTCGGTCTCCTGAGTTATAAAGCTTTTAGGTGTCTCCTCCCGACTGAACCGCCCCCCGAAAGTCGGTATGCTCAGTATAAGGTCGAAGTTGTCAGCGATAAGCAGTTCTCTGTAAATCGATTGGTTGGCTACCTTCACATTTTGATACTCCTGAAAGGCGGCTTCGAGCAAAAGAAAAACCGTATACTGATCTGTGGTGAGCGTAATGGAAATTTCCGGATTTGTATCAATAATGGCCTGAAGCCCTGCGGCCATTTTCTCCGCCTCGGCGATCATCACACTGTTTACCCGGCCAGAAAGCATTTCCGACAGGAAAGTGATCAGGTAATCCGGTGCAAGCACAGTGCCGGTGCGCTCGTTTTTATATGAATCATATAAAAGACCCACCAGGTTTAAGGATTCTGCAAGTGTATACAGGTCATAAAAAAAGTCCCTGTCACCGGGGAAGTGCCCCAGCCCGTTTTCTGCGGATATTTTTTTCATGGTTTGAAAAAGGTGTTCTTTACCTTGCGAAGAATCGGAGATATTGATGCCGCTTTTTTGCAGATAACGGTAGGTCTTCACTATCCTGACAGCTTCAGATAAAATCTGCTGTTTATCATCAAAGCCCCTTATGTAAAATATCTCCCAGAAAGCCTGGTTGGTGTTTGTCTTCACTTTACCACCTGCTCCAGTATTATCTAATTTCTCAAAATATTATAAGTCATGTTGTTTAGTATTGCAATACTATTTTGCTAATTGGCATAAAAATAACGCCAAGAGCGTCAATTGCCATAACCCTTTCGTTTTTGGGGGGGCAAAGACAATAAAGCAAACCTGGCCCCGGGAATGGACTTTTGCAGGAAATAGCACTTCTTAGCGAGAAATATAGATTATTGTCGCTAGAGAAAAGGAGAAGTCCATGCCTAAATTTTATAAATTTCTTATAATTCTTTGTTGTTTCTTCTTTTGTTCTTCCAACGCCTGGGCGATGAGCTCAGTTTCCTACCGTTCTTTAGAAGATGAGATTATTGATCTCACAGCTCAAGAGCAAGGAACATATGGAGTTTATGTAATTGACTTGACGACACATCAGGTTTGCGGTGTAAATGAGGATACTGTTTTTCACGCCGCCAGCACCTTTAAACTCCCCTTAAATATCTATTTATTTCAGCAAATTGCCGACGGACAAATTGATCCACAAACCAAGCTCACATATTATTCGAAGCATTACGAAGGTGGTACAGGTATTCTTCAGAACAAGAAGTACGGTAGCAGTTACACGATTCAAGAACTGGCAAAATACTCCATAATCTATAGTGATAATGTTGCTACCAACATGCTTCTTGGCTATCTGGGGAGACCGAATGTAAAAAAGATGATGGCTGACATGGGGGGTATCGTCGTAGATAACTCAGCAAATACCACCTGTCCCCGGGACATGGCCCTCTATATGGATGCCCTGGTGGAATTTAATAAGGAGCACCCTGATCAAGGGGCTATTTTATTGACCCATTTAAAAAATACGGTTTTTAATGACCGTATCCCTACACTGCTCCCCCCTGATACAGAGGTGGCACATAAGACCGGCAACTGGCCGGCAACAGGCAGTTATCATGATGTCGGACTTGTAGAGCACCCCAGTCATCCTTATACCATTGCGCTTTTCAGCAAAAATGTATCCAGCAGTGCACATGCCTATCATGTTCTGCAGCGTCTTTCACGCTTGGTTTATGATGCTCAATCAGGTCTGATCGAAATGGAACTCGTGGTCAATGATCAACCCCTTATTACAGATATTCCGTCAATCCTCGCTAGTGACACAGTTTATCTCCCCCTATCATCTTCTCTGGCTGATTCTCTCGATGCAATAGTACACTGGGACGAACAGGAGAATTGCGTACAGATACAGGGTGAGCATGATGTTGTCCTCTATCCCGGACAGACTAAAATGCTGTGGGATAATACTTTACTTTACAGTAAATTACCCATAGAAGTTGTTGCAGGGCATTTGATGGTACCATTAGAAATCATCACCGATATGTTTGAGGTCTCTGCAACACTGGAAACAACAACAAACACCGTTTACATCACCAGTAATCCAGAAGTAGAGCAACCCCCGGAGCAGTCCCTCCCGGATATATCTTCTTACGGTAAACAGTTATTGGTACCCTTATTCCTTATATTTGTTCTTGGCTGTTGTTTGATAATGATACGTAAAAAATAGGTTTGCCGGGACTAAATCCGATTATGCCCGCTTTGCTGGGAAAAAAGCAGGAAAAATAACCGGAATTTATGATATAATAACCATATGGTGGAAAATCTTTATGGGCTTATCTATGCCTGAAAGCTGCTAGATTATACAGTGCATGGATAAGTCCAGTAATGTTGTATCTTAAACGAAAGTGGGTGGTCATTGTGCGAGAGATCAATCTTAAGGATTTAAAAAAGCGGTACAATAAAAAATCTGATAAAATCGAGCGCAAAATGTTAAGATTGAAGGCAAACAGAAGCAGGCCAATCCGCACTAAACCCAGAGACTATGAAGAATCCCGCATCCTTACGAAAATTTTTCTACGAAAATTTAAAAAAAGATCTTAAAGAAGGCAAGATTATTTTCCTAAAGGATAGAGAGTGGTACTATGAGTTACCAACAGACGAACGGTAATATCCCGAATAAGCCATCGTTCACCCGTATGGTTGAGTTTGTCAGGGACTTCACCCGAATATCACAAAAAAGGTATCGCCTCTTCCCCATCGTTGTCGGCGGGCTTTCCGTTTCTATTTATACCCGTAATGAATACTCCACTTTTGATGTTGACATGGTCTATCCCAGTTACAATTTAGCTGATAAGATTCTAGGTGAAATGGGATTCATTAAAGAAGGTAGACACTGGTATTCGGAAGAATTGGAGATCGCAGTAGAAATACCTGATGATGTGTTGGCAGGAGATACAAAGAGAATTATCAAGCTAAATCTCTCGGATAAAAAAGATGATTGTATCTATGTGATCGGGATCGAAGACCTGCTTATTGATCGCATCAACGCCCTCGCCCATTGGAAATCAAAAGAAGATGGTGAATGGGCGGAAAGAATATATCAAGCCTATAAAGAACAAATAGATAAAGACTATTTTATTGCAAAGGCCAGGGAAAACCGCATAGAGGAACAGGTTGAATATCTTTTGCTTAACAATGATTTGCAGAAATATCTTATATAACAGGTCTCTCGTCCCGAAAAGAGTGGATTAATAAACTGGTTCCTGTCAAATTGTGTTCAAAACAGGCAATGGAAAAGGCTTCCATCCACTGGAAGCCTTGCTATCACTGGTGCGCCATCTGGGAGTCGAACCCGGAACCTTCTGATTAAGAGTCAGCTGCTCTGCCAATTGAGCTAATGGCGCATATGCACTATTCGTTTTTGGCTGGGGCGGAAGGATTCGAACCTTCGCATGCGGGAGCCAAAGTCCCGTGCCTTACCGCTTGGCGACGCCCCACTGTGAAACAATGGGGTGGGTGATGGGACTTGAACCCACGACCCTCAGGGCCACAACCTGATGCTCTAGCCTGCTGAGCTACACCCACCATCTTAATCACTAAAGTGATTTAGCATTTAACATTTTAAACGTTATCTTGCTCATTGTCAAGTTACATGAAAACGCAGTGCTGACGCATCAAAAATAACCAGATACCTGCTCTACTAAGAACTAAGATGGGCAATTTATGCAATAAAAATTCTGGCCCAATCGCTCAGATACCATATGGTAGCGCCATGTTTGTCATCCATGCGTCAGTCCTGAAAATGCAAACTCATTTAATCCCATCTTCATTTTCTGACTCATCAACTTAATTAAATAATAGAGGTATCGGGGACAGACACGCCGGACATATATCGGTGTCCAAGTACAAATATATAAACAAAGGAAATGTATTATCCTCTATCGAATAAAAATTAATACGTAAACAGAAGATGTATTTCCTGTGCTAAAACCCAGATAACCCCCTGGCGTCTGCTAGCGTCTTTGGTAGACCCCTACTGCCTAGGCGCAACACCGCCCTATTGTCAAGGCGGTACAAGGAGATAATAAAAACACGGGCTGAGGTTACGTAATCGTTGCGGAATCAACGACCAGCCACAGGAACCGTCCCCTTGGCTGGTCTAAGGAGGCACATTCTTGGAAACAGTCGAGAAACCATCGTTTAACCCTTACCTGGCAGTTGTGCTTGCTGTACTGGCCATGTCTTTAGCCTCGATTTTTATCAGGTTGTCCACTGCTCATCCACTGATCATCGCTTTTTACCGGATGGCCTTCACAGTCCTGGTCCTTGCTCCCTTTGCACTCGCGCCAGCAGAACGAAAAGAACTGCTGGGGATGAGCAGGCGCGACATGGCAACTGCCTCATTAGCCGGGCTTTTTCTCGCCATCCATTTTACCGTTTGGAATACATCACTTGAATATACCACTGTTGCCAGTTCCACAGTGCTGGTTACCATGCAGCCACTTTTCGTGGTGACCCTGGGCTACATCTTCCTCAAGGAAAAAATAAGCCCCAAAAGCATGGCCGGTGCAGCCCTGGCCTTGACCGGCAGCATACTGGTAGGGGCAGGTGACTTTCAGATCGGGGGGAAAGCCCTTTTAGGCGATGTTCTAGCCTTTTCAGGAGCATTTTTTATAGCAGTATATTTCTTGATCGGGCGCCGGCTGCGAGTGAAGCTTTCCCTTTTTCCTTACGTTTTTTTTTGTTTATGGTACTGCTGCCCTCTTCCTTTTTATCGCCAGCCTTTGGGCAGGGCTCTCCTTCTTTCCATATCAGCCAATGGATTGGGTCTGGTTTCTCGCCCTGGCCATCTTTCCTACCATCGGCGGTCATACAGTTTACAACTGGGCACTGCGCTATGTGAAAACCATGGTGGTTTCTGTCAGCATCCTGGGTGAACCTGTAGGAGCGACAATCCTCGCTTTCCTGATCTTCAATGAAGCACCAGGCCCAATGCAGCTGCTGGGTGGTCTGGTGATCATCGCCGGGATTTTTATTTTTCTCACCGCTGCTCGCAGCGAAAATTCGAAGGCTGCTTAGATGACAGCTTAATAATTTACCAGCTTTTCCAGCTCCGGGGTAAGAGGATACCAACCTACCCCCACTGTACCAGGGCCGATATGTGAACCGATAACAGGTCCGATAGGGGAAATTTCCGGATGCAATTCTGGATACAGCCCTTTTACCCGTTCCAGCAAAGCCTGACCATCATCCACACTGTCTGCATAGCCCACCACGGTTTTCAGATGTGACCCCGCACTTTCCATTTCAGACAGCATTCTGCGGAGCCCCTTTTCATTTGTCCTCACCTTTTCATAGACATCGATGATATTGTCCCGCTCCGGGTTAAAGTAAAGAATGGGTCTTATCTGCAGCAAATTCCCAAGCAAGGCTGTCGCTCCGCCGATCCTGCCCCCGCGCTTCAGGTACTCCAGGGTCGCAGGTATATAAAGAAGCCTGATGTTGTCGAGAACATAATGGGTGATCCCCAGCACCTTCTCTTTATCCAGTCCAGCGGCCGCCGCCCGGGCAGCTGCATCCACAAGCATGTAGAGGCCGACCGATGTCAGGCCAGAATCGATAACAGTGATATCCAGATCCGGAAGCATCTTGGCTGCGGCTGTCGCGGTATTCACTGTCCCACTTATTCCACCTGAAATATGCAGAGAAATAATGCCGTCAAATTTTTTACCAAGTCTTTGATATATCTTTAAAAAATCACCCGTAGAAGGCTGTGATGTGGTTGGGAGTACCGATGCCTGGCGCAGCCAGTCATAAAAATCATCCAGTCTTTCATAGAAAAGCCCCTCTTCGGGAATAGATTTGTCCTCATAGTTGACAACAAGTGAGACCACTTCCACCTGAAACTGCTCTTTAAAATCCCGGGGAAGATACGCTGTACTATCTGTAACAATACCTATCTTCTTCTCCATATTCATCCTTCCCAAATAAGACGTCCTTGTAACCAGGACGCTCTACAATTTAATCTATATAAATTCTTCATCACTATAAGAAATTCCTATGCAGCTCAAGAGTAAATGATGTATGACCCTGTCTACTGGTTGTCCATATTTCGAAAAACAGGTAATTACTAGCCCAGCTAAAGGGCTATTTGAAAAAGTTCGTAAACAGGGATACCTGGGAGAAGTCAAATTTACCAATGTACAGAATAACTCCGGGGTCTTTTACGGTGATGCCTGCCTAAAATGATGGCGATCCCGTTCCAAGGGGAACAGCGAAATGGGCAGGATCAGCGGCGATAAAAACAGTATCGCCAGTCACTTAAACTGGCTTAATGATACTGATTTTATGGATATATTCCAAAGCCGCACTACCCCTTGACAACCCCGAGCGTCTTCAACTTCTTAACAGGACGTACCAGATCCAACTGCTGGTTGAGCACAAAATCGATGTCCTTGTATACCATCCGGCACTCCTCAGCAACATCGCCTTTCCTGTGTTTACCCAAAGCCACCCCCAACCGGTTGAGGTCATCCATAACCTGTTGAACAGAAAAGGTTTGTTTTGCCTTCTTGCGAGAGAAAACCCTTCCCGCTCCGTGAGAACAGGAATGAAAACTCTCTGGATTCCCCAGCCCCTCAACAATATACGAATAGCTGCCCATGGCACCGGGGATAACCCCCATCTCTCCATTTCTGGCACTGATCGCCCCCTTGCGGTGCACCCAGACATCCTTTGCATAGTGGTGCTCAAAGGAGGCGTAGTTGTGGTGGCAGTTGATCGGCTTAGCAAACTTGATATCCTGTATACGGGCATGCTTGTTTAGGTAGTTGCGAAAGATATTCTGTACCTGGTCCATGATCTGGCTGCGGTTCTCTCTGGCAAAATCCTGGGCGAGCTGCATCCAAGAGATATACTGCTGCCCATCCTCAGTATCAACAGGAAAGTAGGCCAGGTCATAGGACGCCGGAACAGGTGAATCCCACTGTTTATTTAGCCCTTTGGCGAGCTTATTGAAGTAATTGCATACCTTAAAGCCGAAGTTCCTGCTCCCGGAGTGCACCATCAAGCCGGTCAGGCCGTCTTCATCCTCCTGGATCTCGATAAAGTGGTTGCCTCCGCCGAGTGTCCCCACTTGGTAATAACCGGAGTCCAGTTCAGGCACCAGCTTTGGTACCAGATGCTCCCGTGGAAATTGGCTGGCTGCGCGGTCAAGGACAGTACAGTGCCTCTTTTTTTTATGGTGCTTAAAACCTGTGGGAACACTGCGCAGGATCTGGCCGGTAATGGCCTGGATCAGTTTTCCCTGGCCACCTGTATCTATCTGCAGTGTTTCTGCCGGAACATCCGTCTGTACAAAACAGATGCCACAACCGATATCCACCCCTACGGCATTGGGAATGATCACCCCATCTGCAGCAATCACACCGCCGATAGGCATTCCATAGCCTTCATGGCAATCAGGCATTAAAGCTGCCCACTTGTGGATAAAGGGTAGGTTGGAGAGGTTGATCACCTGTCGCAGACACCCCTCGTCCACCTGGTCGACATCCTCAAGCCAGATCTTGATGGGTTTTTGCTGTTTGCTCTCGTCAAAGTGAACAAACATAAAAGATCCCTCCTCTCGCCTGCCAATTATATCACATGGATCAGGGATGCACTGGGGACGGTTCCTGGTGCATTTCTGGAATGGTGCACTGGGGACGGTTCCTGGTGCATTTCTGGAATGGTGCACTGGGGACGGTTCCTGGTGCATTTCTGGAACAATTAATCAAATGAAGTTCATAAAGAGGATGTCTCAAAAGGGATGGCCCCTTTGTTACTAAAGAGCAATAACAATAAACAGAATGTATGTCGACCGAAACGTTGCTAAGAGAGAACTTAAGCTTTCCATCACTGAAACGACGGATGTAAAGCCAGACCTCGTTACCGGGAAGGTGATCCCGACACTCGATTGTCCGGAGTACCTTGACTTCAGCGTGTCTAAGCTAAACACTAGACCAGTCCCTTTCTACAGACATGTCCTTATTAGAAAACATTTAACCCGATTGCTAGAATTTACGATCATCCGCCGGGAAAGCCCATCCTTTTAAGGGCGGGATGAAAGGCGGTTTTATGAATTTTTGAATATCAGATACTATAAATGAGATAGACTGTGCTTCATCAGTTTATTCACATTCAGGTGTTTCGTACTGTTAGCAAAGGAGCAGGACCCCGGAAAGTATAAGAACCTGGAATATAATTAAAGTGGATCAGGAGAAGAACCACCCCCTGATCCACTGATCCACTGATCCACTGCTCCAACTAGACTAGGGCTGCACCGGCGGCGAATGCCTTGAAGTTTACCTCGCGATAAGCGGGTTTGACTGATTCCGCCACAACAGAGGGCCAGTCCACCAGGTCATCAAGGCCTGCCAGTTTGACCATGGCACCCAACAGCACTACATTCATCACTCTCAGGTTCCCCAACTTCTCGGCCTCCTGATCCGCGTCAATAGTATAAAGAGAGATGGGGTATTTCGATAGCCGCTCTTTGATATCCTTTGGGTAATCTACGGCACCGGTCAGGATGGGTAGAGAAGGAATCTCCCTTTCGTTCATCAACAAGGTGCCGTTTCTTTTCAGGAAGTGCACATAACGCAGGGCCTCCAGCTTCTCCAGCGTGATCAGGAGATCAACGGCACCTGCCCCAACAATCGGGGAATAGACTTTTTCCCCATAAGAGAGCTGTGTGACCACACTCCCACCTCGCTGGGCCATCCCGTGCACCTCAGAGCTTTTTACATCATAACCTGCTTTAATCAAACCCGCAGAGAGGATACGTGAAGCCAAAAGGATCCCCTGTCCCCCTACTCCCGCAAGCATAATTCGCTTTGTTCCCTGTGCCATTACCTGGACACCTCCTGATCCTTGACCCTGATCGCTTCTTTTTTACATAACTGCTCACAGACACCACACCCGGTACAGCTGAGGGGATCGATCACCGGGTACTCCTCATCTCCCAAAGAAATGGCCGGGCATCCCAAACGGAGGCAGGACTTACACTTACTGCAAACCTCTGTATCTACCTCCATCAATGGTCCCTTCTTGACACCCTTGATCAGGCGGCACGGCGATTTAATGACAAGGGCTACCCTGTCCTGTGTTTCCTTTGCCTCACGGATAGCATCTCTGATCCCCTTGAGGTCAAAGGCATTGACCTCAAGCACGCGGTCATAGCCAACAGCCATAAAGATGCGTTCCGGTTCCTGCATAAAAGTAGCATCCCCGCTCATCGTCTGCCCAGTACCAGGGTTTTGCTGGTGGCCGGTCATGGCTGTGATCCTGTTATCCAGCACAACAGGAATGATATCTCTCTTATTATAAATGGCATCAATCGCTCCGGTGATCCCGGAATGATAGAAAGTAGAGTCGCCCACAACCCCAAAGATCTTCTTTCCCTCTGGGGGATTTATGCTCAAGCCCAGGGCGATGGAATAGCCGCCCCCCATACAAGCGGATACATCGATTCCATCAAGCGGTGGCGCGGCCCCCAGAGTATAGCAGCCGATATCCCCTACAACAGTAGCCTTCTCCCTCCTCGCCAAATAGAAAAAGGCGCGGTGTGGACACCCAGCGCAGAGAATGGGAGGACGCACCGGAACATCAGGAGCGGGCTCCTTCGCTGCTGGATCCAACTCTTCCAAGGGTTCGAGACCCGCCCTGGCGAGTGATGTGGCCACCACCTGTTGGTTCAGCTCAAAGAAGGGAGAGATGTACTTCTTCCCTTCGCATTCAATTCCCATGGCACGGACATTAAACTCCAGATAGGGATCCAGTTCTTCGACAACATAAATCTTCTTGACCTGGCGAGCAAAATCCCGGATGATCTCCTGGTCAAAGGGGTAAACAAGCCCCAGCTTCAAAACCGAATACCGGTCACCGAAGGCCTCTTTGACATAATTGTAGGATGCCCCGGATGTGATAATGCCCACATCTTGATCAGTAATCTCCATTGTATTTACAGCTCTGGCCTCCGTATCTTTGCTCAGCTTAGCCAGGTTTTCCTCGAGAATCACCCTGCGCGCCCTGGCGTGGGCAGGGAGTGTCACAAACTTGGAAACATTGCGCTCATAGTCGCGCGCCTGCCTTTTATAAACTTTTCCCGTGTCAATTTCCACAAGGCTCCGCGAGTGACAGACCCTAGTCACCATACGCAGGAAAAAGGGCACATCATAGCGTTCGCTCAAATCAAAGGCTAATGCAGCATAATCGAGGCACTCCTGGCTGTTTGAAGGCTCCAGCATCGGTACCTTGGCATGCAGGGCATACCACCTGTTATCCTGCTCATTCTGGGAACTGTGCATCCCCGGGTCATCAGCGGTCACGATCACCAATCCGCCATTGATACCCATATAAGCAAATGTAAACAGGGGATCAGCAGCAACATTTACCCCCACATGCTTCATCGTCACTAAACTGCGCAGCCCAGCCACACAGGCCCCATAGGCTTGTTCCATGGCAACCTTCTCATTGATCGACCAGGCGCATTCTGGGCCACCCTTCTTCTCTAAAACCTCAATGATCTCTGTGCTGGGTGTGCCAGGGTAGCCGATTCCAAGGCCAACACCAGCTATATAAGCCCCTTCGGCCACAGCCTCATTTCCTGATAAGATAATCTTCTGCAATCTTTCTTCCCCTCCCTTGATGGAATACAGAACATTTAACTGCTGGTACACTTCTCTTTTAACGCCGATTGACAAAAGCAGCTGACAACAAATACTTTTTGTATGTTCTGTCTACCTCAACACCTATAATAACACCTATAATAAAGAAAAACCCCTTATAATTTCTCCAGATAGGGGAAATAATCCTTTGATCTGACCTGCAAAGCGTGACTATGGGGAGGTCCTTGTCACGCTAATGGGAACATAGTAACGGTTTTCTGTCACACTACTTTAAAAAAAGGTTTCGGATGCCTGAAGTCGCCAGTCTGCAGTTACCATAATCATCCTTACACCCTGGGCCAGCCGCGGGGACGGTCTCTGTGGCAGGTCTTGAGAGCTGTCTCCCCTTGCACACGTCAGTTCCGGGAGATGCACCGGGAACCGTCCCCGGCGCATCAGTCCTCAACCCCTGTTTCTCTGGTCAAAGACACGCTTTGTCTTTCTCTCACTGCGGGGCAAACTCCTCTGGGGTACAACCTCAACATCAGCCAGAATCCCGATCACCCGCTTGATATTCTGCCTGCAGGCAGCCGCGGTCTCATCGGGATCAGCCTCCGGTTCCCCCTCTACCCTCAGCAGAATGCAGTCTTTTCCGTCCTGCCTGGTGACAATAACCTGATATTCGCTGCTGGCACCTGGGGTTCCCTTTAAAGCTGCATCGATCTGCCCTGGGAAAACCAGCACACCCTTGACCTTAAAGGCCTCATCACTGCGTCCCAGAATGCGATCGATCATCGGATAAGGGCTGCCACAGGAACAGGCCTCCGGAAGGAGCCGTGTGATATCCCGGGTACGGTAGCGTAAAAGGGGCAGTCCTTCCTTGGTCAGAGTTGTGATCACCAGTTCACCTTTCTCTCCCACAGGCAGCACCTCCCCTGTATCAGGGTCGATGATTTCAAAGTAAACATAATCACTCCAGTAGTGGATACCGCAGTGGTGATGACAGTCGATGCCGATACCCGGACCGTAGATCTCGGTCAAACCATATATATCGAAGGTATCAATATTCAAAATAGAAGAGATGCGCTGCCTCATCTTTTCCCCCCAGCGCTCGGACCCAAAAACACCCGCACGCAGGGAAACCTTATCCCTCAAATTGCGCCTGGCTATTTCCTCTGCCAGGAAGAGGCCGTAAGAAGCAGTTCCTATGATGACGCTTGCCTTCAGGTCCAACATCATCTCCAACTGCTTTTCGGTGTTTCCGGGACCCATGGGGATAGCCATGGCTCCGATCCTTTCCGTTCCGCTCTGAAAACCGATCCCCGCGGTCCAGAGCCCATAGCCAGGTGTGATCTGTACGCGGTCACTCCTGTTAACCCCGGCGAAACTCAAACACCGGGCCATCATATCTGTAAAAGCATCCACATCATTTTTGGTATAAGGGATAATGGTCGGCTTTCCGGTGGTCCCGGAGGAGGCATGGATGCGGACGATCTCCTCTTCTTCCGCTGCCTGCATATATTCGATGGGGTGTTCCCGCAGTTCCTGCTTTACTGTAAAGGGAATGTGGGCAAAATCTGCGAGGGTTTGGATATCCTCCGGTTTCAAACCGGCCGTCTTGAGCTTATCACGGTAAAAACCGCTCTGTCCATAAACACGCTTGATTAACTGCTGCAGTGCAGCAAACTGATGCTCGTGAAGTCTCTCATAATCGATGAGGGGATATTTCGGTAAGGATCTGGCCATCTGAGGCGACCTGACTTATCAGGTCGCGCACCTCCTCTCCAAATTTAGCAATAAATAAAACCAGGCCTGCAAAGCCTGGTTATCTCAATCAAAGGTCATTGCTTTGCTCAGCTCAACTCTTCTTTTCTCAACTCAACTAATCTATTTATTCAATTATTAATTTTTATACCACAACAACCCGGTTCAAGTCAATGGTCTTTTTTACCTATTACATAACGATATAATAACAGGACTCTATCTCATCCTGTCCTGCACCTTCCAAACCCTGCCGGAGCTTTGCCAGGGTGCGGCCGTCCATTTCTTCTGGGTAATGTCCCAAAATCCTGCGGCAAATAGCAACACTGGCCTGGGATTCCCTGTTCTCCCCTACAAAACTTACAATCTGTTCGATCATCTTTCCCTGTTCCATCATCGACTCCCCCCTTACATTTTCCCCTTATTTTTCCCGAATGAGCATTTTTCTTGCATCAATTTACTGTAAGGGGGCGGCAGAGCTTGCTTTATTGCTACCTGTAAAAATAAATGTCGGAAGCCAGTTATCCATCCACTTTTGGCCTCCGGCATATTCTGTAGTATCTCTCATAGGCAGTCATCCCAGCAATCCAAGTGAAAATAAAATGGATCGGGAGAACCCGTCCCCGTGATCCACTTTTAGCTGGGTTGCCATGCAGATTTCGCGATACAGAAGACAGATAAAATAAGAAAAAGAGCAGCAAGACACAAAATAAAGCACTTTGTTTTGTTATTTTAAAATTCATGGATTTAAGACGCCTCTGCGACTAATGTAAAAAGCGCAATACATATAAGTGCTGTTAGAATAGGACAACTACCCCTTCGTTTTTTATTTGCACCA
>NZ_CDRZ01000241.1 GCF_000946815.1 Syntrophaceticus schinkii
AAAAGGGGATCAAAACATGTCCTGATCACGTGATGAGTACGCGGGGCGGATGGTGCCTCCCAGTCTCTGGTGCTACAGAGCATGGAGATGCTGTTGTATCTGCCGGAAATGCCAATGAGGTCATCAAACTTCCATCCATGAAAACCGTTATCGGATACCCGGAGGTTGCCGATACGATTGCTGGCGGGTTTGCCGGCAGTTTGGGTGATGACGGCTCGATCACTGCAGAAATTCAAGTTATCACAGGCTCAACCAATGAATTAGGATTTGGCTATTTAACAGCCAGAGGAAGCTAATAAATACTATAATAGTGAAGGGAGTTTTGGAAATGCTGAAAGGAAAGAAAGCAGCTATCCTTGGTGACCGTGACGGCATTCCGGGCCCGGCAATTGCAGCATGTATTGAAACCGCCGGTGCTGAAGTAGTCTTTTCCACTACCGAATGCTTCGTCTGAACCGCAGCGGGTGCTATGGACCTGGAGAATCAGGCAAGGATCAAAGATTTAGCTGAGAAGTACGGGAAAGAGAATTTAATCATTGTACTGGGCGGCGGAGAGGCTGAAGCCTCCGGCCTGGCAGCAGAGACCGTATCTCAGGGAGATCCTACATTTGCAGGTCCACTGGCAGGAGTCTCGTTGGGACTTAAAGCCTATCACATTTTTGAATTAAAAGAAGAGGTAGACCCCCAGGTTTATGATGAACAGGTCGGTATGATGGAAATGGTTTTGGATGTGGATGAGATCATCGAAGAGGTCAAGGAATATCGTGGAGACTAAAGGACCTGACAAAAGGGGGGATAACCTGTGACCATTAAAGTTGTACATTATATCAACCAGTTTTATGCAGGAATAGGCGGAGAGGAAAAAGCTGACCACCGACCCGAGGTTCGGGAGGGAGTGGTTGGCCCAGGGATGGCATTTGGTAAGGCTTTTGGTGAAGAAGCAGAGATAGCGGCAACTGTGATCTGTGGTGACACCTATTTTAATGAAAACTTGCAGGAAGCTGTCTCTGAAGTTATTGCCATGATCGAAAAGTACAACCCTGATGTGGTCATCTGCGGCCCAGCCTTCAATGCCGGCCGCTATGGAGTGGCCTGTGGTGCAGTGGCTGAGGCTGTCACTGACAGACTGGGTGTTCCGGTGGTTTCCGGTATGTATCCGGAAAACCCCGGTGTGGATATGTATAAAAAGTTTGCCTATATTGTAGAAACCGCCAATTCGGCGGTAGGAATGAGAAAAGCAGTAAAGCCGATGGCAAACCTGGCTCTAAGGCTTGCGCGTGGTGAAAAAATCGGCTCTCCTGAAGAGGAAGGCTATATCCCCAGGGGCATCCGCAAGAACCTGTTCACTGCTGAGCGAGGCTCCAAGCGTGCTGTGGAGATGCTGGTCAAAAAACTCAAAGCTGAGGAGTTCACTACTGAGTACCCGATGCCGGTATTTGACCGTGTGTCACCAAGTGCAGCGGTCAAAGATATTACCAAAGCGAAAATCGCTATTGTTTCTTCCGGCGGCCCAGTTCCCAAGGGGAACCCAGACCGTATCGAGTCCTCCAGTGCCTCTAAATACGGCAGGTACAGCCTGCAGGGTATTGATGATTTGAACCCCGAAAACAGTGAAACAGCCCACGGCGGGTATGACCCTGTTTATGCCAATGAGGACCTGGATCGGGTTATCCCGGTGGATGTGCTCAAAGAGATGGAGAAGGCAGGAGAAATTGGCTCACTCCATGAATACTGGTATTCCACAGTGGGCAATGGCACATCTGTGGCCAATGCCAAGAAATACGCCGCTGAGATAGCAGAGGATCTCAAGAATAATGGGGTGGATGCGGTGATCCTGACCTCCACCTGAGGGACCTGTACTCGTTGCGGTGCAACGATGGTCAAAGAAATCGAGAGAACAGGCCTGCCTGTGGTGCATATGTGTACAGTTGTGCCTATCTCCTTGACTGTTGGCGCTAACAGGATCGTTCCTACGGTTGCTATTCCACACCCGCTGGGAAATCCCGCCCTCAGCAGGGATGAAGAGAAAAAACTGCGCAGGAAGCTGGTTGTCAAGGCTTTAGAAGCTCTACAGACAGAGGTTGATGAGCAGACGGTGTTCTGAGACGCGGGGACGGTTCTCGCGTCTTGAGACGCGGGGACGGTTCTCGCGTCTCACTCGCGTCTCACGGAGAGTAGGTTGTGGTGACAGTCACCCGGGACTGAATAATCCGACATTTTGTGACTGTTACCTGGGACTCCGGGGCCCGGAGGAAACGGGATGAGATGTGAAGGCGCGGGGATGTCTGTTATAAATAAATGTTTGGAGGTAAGAAGGGTGAACTTTCCAGTTATTAAAGGTGCCGGTTATGCCCTGATTCATGCCCCTCAGATGGCACTTCATTATGGCACAACACCGGTAACAGAGCGGAGTACAAATCCTGATTCGGAGTATTTGGAAAAGTTGCCCGGTCATTTAAGGAGTTTTACTGATGCGGTAATGTATGCTCCCAACCAGGTTTATATCGGCAACAGTTTGCCAGATGAATTAAAGGAACTGCCACGCCCCTGGTATGAGAACTCTCCTCAAGGAGCTGAGCGTGATGGAAAATTCGGTGAGATGATGCCCGAGGATGAGTTTATAGGGCTCTTAAAGGTTGTAGATGCCTTTGATCTGGTTCTCCTGGAAGAATCCTTCCAGAGGAGTGTTAAGTCCAAGCTGGCTGAACACCCGGCTGTAGGGGATTTGAAGTTATTGAGCAAACTGGACAGCGGTTCTGTTGATGAGGAAGATCTGGCCAATTTCGTCGATGAAAAGGGTGCTGCGCCCATTTATTATGATGGCAAGGTCGTGGGTTGTGTGAAAAGGGCGCATGAATTTGACCCTGCTTTAAGTGCCGGTGTGATGCTGGAAAACTTGGTGAGCAAGGCCTCTGCCAGCCTGGTGTTGATGCTCCTGTTAGAGAAGAGCGGTTTGCAGGCAGAGGATGTGGATTATATCATCGAATGCTCTGAAGAGGCCTGCGGCGATATGAACCAGAGGGGTGGGGGCAACTTTGCCAAAGCCATCGGAGAGATCTGCGGGTGTGCCAATGCCACAGGCTCTGATACCCGGGGGTTTTGTGCAGCACCATCCCATGCCCTTGTAGAGGCAGCAGCCCTGGTGCAGTCCGGCATTTTCAAAAATGTCGTTGTGCTGGCCGGGGGGAGTTCTGCCAAACTGGCCATGAACTCCCGGGACCACATAAAAAAGGGTATGCCGGTTTTGGAGGATATGATCGGTGCTTTTGCGGTGCACATCGGTGAAAATGACGGTGTGAACCCGGTGATCCGCACAGATATGATCGGCCGCCATAAAATAGCCTCAGGTGCCTCTCCCCAGGCTGTTATCCAGGCCATAGTTTACGATCCACTGGAGCAGGTGGGGATGGAGATCACGGAGATCGACCGTTTTTCACCTGAAATGCAGAATCCTGAAATCACAGAACCCGCAGGAGCGGGGGATGTTCCCAATGCAAACTATAAGATGATTGCTGCCCTTGGTGTAAAGAAAGGTGCCTTCAAGAGGCAGGAGCTACTGAAGGCGGTTGATGAGTTCGGTATGCCGGGTTTTGCACCGACACAGGGGCATATACCTTCCGGTGTGCCTTTTGTTGGATTTGCCAGGGAGATGATCCTGGAGCAAAAAATCAAAAGAGCGATGATCATAGGGAAGGGAAGCCTCTTTTTAGGGAGAATTACTGATCTGTTTGACGGCATATCCCTGATTATCGAGCAGAACACAGGCAAGGTGGAAACCGGACTGGACAAAGAAGAGATTCGCCAAATGGTAGCAGAAGCCATGCGGGACTTTGCGAAAACCATTGTAGGTGAAAAGTGACCAGAGGTGTTAGCAATGAAGAATAGTATAGATAGGAACAGTATACGCCAAAGTATTGGTGAGGTTTTTCTAGAGGCAGCAAATGCCCTGGAGACCGGTGTTGTGGGGCGTAAAATCCGGGTCGGTCTGACCATCCTGGGCAGTGAACATGGCCCTGCAGAACTAATCGCAGGTGCTGAACTGGCACAGAGCGGCAGCGCTGATTTCGAAGTAGTTATTATCGGAAGTGGTGTAGAAACAACACTGGAAGCAGTGGAGGCAGCGGATGAGAAAGATGCCCATATAAAGATGGATCAACTGCTGGAAGAGGGCGACATCGATGCCGCTGTAACCATGCACTACAATTTTCCCATCGGGGTTTCCACTGTGGGCAGAGTTGTTACTCCAGCCCGGGGCAAAAAGATGTTCATAGCAACAACTACAGGTACTTCAGCCACCGGCAGGGTAGAAGCCATGTTGAGGAATGCCATTTTCGGCATAGCTACAGCAAAGGCCTGCGGGATCCCGGAACCAACTGTGGGCATCTTAAATATCGACGGTGCCAGGCAGGTGGAGCGTTGTTTAAAGGAGCTCTCTGAGCAGGGGTATCCCATTCACTTTGCAGAGTCGAGGCGCAATGATGCCGGTGTGTTGATGAGGGGAAATGGACCTGCTGCAGGGAGTGCCTGATGTGATGGTTACAGATAGTCTGACCGGAAATGTTTTGATGAAGGTGTTCTCCGCTTTTCACAGTGGGGGCGAGTTACGAAGCCATTGGCTTTGGTTACGGCCCTGGTGTCGGAGAGGACTATGACCGGGTTATCTGTATTATTTCCCGTGCCTCAGGTGCACCGGTGATCGCCGGGGCAATCCGTTATGCCCGGGAGTGCGCCAGGGGCAAACTCCTGGATAAGGCCAGGCAAGAGTTTGTTGCAGTCAAAAAGGCCGGTTGGGACAGGGTGCTGGGGGGTTTAGTGAAGGATTCCCCTAAACTTCACGAGGAACCTGAGGGTGTTGCAGCTCCACCATCCAAGCCTGTGAGTGCGGAAATTCCCGGCATCGACATTCTCCAGCTGGAGGATGCGGTAAATGTCCTGTGGAGCAACAACATATACGCCAGCAGCGGCATGGGCTGCACCGGCCCAGTTATTTTAGTCGCTTCCGAGGATAAGGCAAACTCTGTACAGCTGCTCAAAGAAGCGGGATACCTATGATTTTGGAGGTCGGAAAGAGATCAGAAATGCACCGGGGACGGTTCCTGGCGCATTTCTGTATCCCTGTCAAGTGATTTTGGATGCTGTCGTTCCCGTGATCTTTTTTAGAAAGGGTTTAGGATGAAAAATATCAGGTGTTTGACGAATAATCCTATGGTGATTGACAGGGGGCTTCCCTTTGTGGATGCCATGCCGGGCAGTTCTGTTGTTGAGCTTTTCAGGGCTGTGCGAAAAGAAATTATGGGTGGCTACCGGCTGATCACACACCCGCTGACCGGCAGTATGGGGCCAGACAGGAACCCTTATAAAAGCATAATGTTAGCAGGGATTCCAGGGAAAGTTGATCCCAGAAGCTTAGAGATTATTGAGCGGGCTATTGGATTTGCTGAAGGATTCACTGAAACAGAGATGCACTCAAACTGGGACAGTTCTACCCTGAAAGACTTCCAGTTGATCGATATGGATTTTATCAAAGAGTATTTAAATGGTTCAGAAGAACCGTTCCTCTGAGCCATTTTTCTGGCAGTCCTTTCTGCCAAGGACCAACCCGAAAAACAGAAGTCAGAGACCAGAAGTCTGAAGTCTGAAGTATCCACGTGCACTGGGGACAGTCCCCCTTGCACGCACTAACTACCAATGAGAAACACATGCTGCTGGGGTGGCACCATGCGGGGAAATGACCAACGACCACTATTGTCTCTGTTGTGGTTCTGTGTTATAATGGCTTTCAAACTAAAGAGAAGTTTTTGGCTGTGATGGGGACCAGTAAGTCTGTCTTGCCTTGCAGAGAGCCGGCGGCGGGTGTAAGCCGGCAGGAGGGCAGTCCGAATCCACCCCGGAGCTTGCTTTGAAAACCTGCAGTGCAGGGCGAAGGAGCACAGGCGGTTCTGTTAGAGACTGTTCAAGAGAATGCCGGAATCCGGAATACTGTCTGGCATTAATTTGGGTGGCAACGCGGGTATCTACTCCCGTCCCAGAAATGGGGCGGGAGTTTTTAATATTATCTGAGGAGGACCGAAAAATGGAGGAAAAACAGTATTTGCTGCTGCCGGGTCCCACACCTGTTCCTCCCGTAGTTTTACGGGGACTGGCGAAGCCCATGATCAACCACCGGGGACCGGAATTCAAAGAACTATTCACTGAACTGACAGAAGGACTAAAAGAGGTTTTTCGCACGGAAAATGATGTCATCATCTTTCCCTCCGCAGGTACCGGGGGAATGGAGGCAGCGGTAGCTAACTTCATTTCTCCGGGGGAGAAGGTTCTGGTGGTTTCTATTGGCAATTTTGGGGACCGCTTTGCAGAAATCTGCAGGCGCTTCGGAGCGGCAGTAGATAAAATAGATTTCCCCTGGGGAACGGCCGCTGATGCAGATGTGCTGGCGGACCGCATCAAAAAAGATACAAAAGAAGAGATCAAGGCGGTTTTTGTCACTCATAATGAAACATCAACAGGAGTGACCAATGACCTGCCTAAATTGCGAAAAGCTCTAGGGGATCATCCCGCTCTCTTTATCGTTGACTCGGTGAGCGGCCTGGGAGCCATGGAGCTGGAAACCGACGCCTGGAACCTGGATGTGGTTGTGGCCGGATCCCAGAAGAGCTTTATGATCCCGCCGGGACTCTCCTTTGTATCTGTGAGCAAACGCGCCTGGGATGCAGCGGAAAAGTGCACCAATGCACGCTATTACTGGGATATCATGGCTGCACGGAAATATGCAGAGAAGGGCCAGACACCCTATACCCCGGCCCTTCCACAGCTGACGGGTTTAGCGGAATCCATAAAGATGATCAAGAGTGAGGGGCTTCCCAACATCATCACCAGACACAGGAGGCTCCGGGATATGGTGCGGGCTGGGGTGCGTGCCATGGGATTAGAGCTTCTGGCTGCAGATGAAGTGTCCTCAACTGCTGTGACCGCAGTTCTGGCACCGCCTGGAATCGAAGCTGATACCATCCGCTCTACACTGCGGGAAAGGTTTAATGTGGTTGTAGCCGGGGGGCAGAACCAGTTGAAAAATAAGATCTTCCGCATCGGCCACCTGGGCTATGTGCGGGAGTTGGATATTCTGGCTGTTCTGGCTGCACTGGAAATGTCTTTGGCTGTATGCGGGTATCAGGTGAACCTGGGGCAGGGTGTCAGGGCCGCCCAGGAGATTCTCTTAAAAAGCTAGTTGGGAGGAGGTAGTGAAGATGAAGGATAAGCCGAAAATTTTAGTCGGTGACAAAATAGTTGATGAGGCCCTGGAGATGCTGCGGGCCGAGGCTGATGTGGATCTGAAAAGAGGGATCAAACAGCCTGAATTAGAGGAGATCATCGAAAACTACGATGCCCTGATCGTGCGCAGTGTCCCCCTGGTGACTGAAGAGGTCATCAAGAGGGGTAAGAAGCTGAAAGTAGTCGGCCGCGCCGGTAACGGGGTAGATAATATAGATCTGGAGACCGCCACACAACAGGGAGTGGTGGTGGTGAATACACCGGACAGCAACAGCTTTTCCGCCGGGGAGCAAACGATTGCATTGATGCTTGCTTCTGCCAGGAACCTTCCCCAGGCCCACCAAACTGTCAAAGAAGGTGGTTGGGGACGGAGCCGCTATATGGGCAGCGAGCTCTATGGAAAAACGGTGGGGATCGTGGGGTTGGGAAGGATCGGCTCCTTTGTGGCCACCCGTCTCAAGGCTTTCCAGATGCGGGTGATCGCCTATGATCCTTATATCCCCCTGGAGCGCTTCAAGCGCTTTGGAGTAGAGCGTGTGGAAACATTAAATGAACTGGTGCGCCAGTCCGATATCATTACTGTGCATACCCCGAAAACCGAGGAAACCATCGGTATGATTGGAAAAGAGCAGTTCCAAATTGCTAAACCGGGTGTGCGGGTGGTCAACTGTGCCAGGGGTGGGATCATCGATGAGGGTGCCCTGGCCTGGGCACTGGAAGAAGGGATCGTGGCCAGTGCAGCACTGGATGTTTTCAGCAAGGAGCCCTGTACAGGCAACCCCCTCTTGAAGTTTGACAATGTTGTGGTTACCCCGCACCTGGGTGCTACAACTTTTGAGGCCCAGCATCGGGTAGGCACTGATCTTGCCCGTTATGTTCTTGCTGTTCTCCGGGGGGAGATTGTTCCCAATACAGTAAATATACCCTGCCTGCTGGGTGAAGAGATTGACACCATGAGGCCGTTATTGGAGCTGGCTGAGTATCTGGGAAAACTCTACTATCAGCTGGAAAGGATGCCTGTAGAAAAGGTGGAGCTTTGCTATTATGGAGAGATCGCCCAACAAGAAACCGGAATCATCACCCTGGCTTTTTTGAAGGGGCTGCTCTCTCCGGTGATGGGTGATCAGGTTAATCTCGTCAATGCCACATGGTTTGCTGAGAACAGGGGTATTAAGGTCTGTGAGCGGAGGGATGAGTCTAAAAGATCCGGTCATGTAAACCTGATTTCCGTTATTTTCAGAGGGAATGGGACAAAAGTGGAATTTGCAGGCACCCTGGCCGGGGATCAGACTCCCCGCATTGTCCGGGTGAATCAGTACAGGGTCGATGTCACTCCCAGCCCCTATATGCTCTTTGTGGAACACATTGATCGCCCCGGGGTGATTGGGCCCTTTGCATCAGCTTTGGGAAAAGCCAATATCAATATCGCGATGATGCAGGCAGCACGCAAAGTGAAAGGTGAGGAATCAATGATGATTCTTAATATAGATTCTGCGGTTGACGAGGCTACACTGGCTGATTTGCGCAAACTCGGCGGCATTTCTAATGTCAGGGTGGTCAATATGTAGGTTCGCAGGGGTTCACCTGGCCGGGGAAATAGGTGACAGAGATAAGGGGTTGAAATAAGAGGCTATGGGTTGTATTTCAGCGATCCCCTTGGTTGGACGAACAATTATAGCTGATAGGTGAACCGGTCATCCAGGTCGCAAACTTGACCGTTGTGTTGAAGAAACGGTTTTGTAGAAAATGTATAGAAAACAGATCTGAAAGGGTGAAACACTTGCTTGACCTAAAGTTTATCCGCAGTCATCAGGAAATTGTTAAAGAGGCACTTGCCAAGCGCAGCAATGACTTTGAGCTTGAACAGGTGCTCGTCTGGGATGAGAGGAGACGCAGCATCATCTCTGAAAGTGAGAAGCTGAAAAACAGCCGCAATACCCTCTCCCAGGAGGTGGGGCGGCTCAAAGCGGCTAAACAGGATGCCACAGAACTGATGGATGAGGTACGGGGGATCTCGCGGCAGATTAAGGAGATGGACCAGGAACTGGCGGATCTCGACGAGAGGTTGAACCAGGAACTGCTGCTTATTCCCAATATCCCCCATGAAACTGTGCCCGTGGGGACCGATGAGGAAGACAATGTCGTCCTGCGGGTGGAGGGAGAGCCTCCCCAATTCAGTTTCGAACCACAGCCCCACTGGGATATCGGTGAAAATCTGGATATCCTGGATTTTACCCGCGGGGTGAAGATTGCGGGCTCAAGGTTTACTGTTCTTAAAGGATGGGCAGCGAAACTGGAGCGGGCCATCGTCAACTTTATGCTGGATTTGCACACAACAGAGCATGGCTATACTGAGATTTTTCCTCCCTTCCTGGTTAACCGGCAGACGATGACAGGTACCGGGCAGCTGCCGAAATTCGAGGAGGACCTCTTTTTATCTGAACGGGATGATCTCTTCCTGATACCCACAGCAGAGGTTCCGGTGACAAACCTTTACAGCCAAGAGATCCTGCCTGGGGAGATTCTGCCCATCTATCACACAGCCTATACAGCCTGTTTCAGGGCTGAAGCCGGTGCCGCAGGGCGGGATACCAGGGGATTGATCCGGCAGCACCAGTTTAACAAGGTAGAACTTGTGAAATTTGCAACACCTGAAGACTCCTATCTTGAATTGGAGAAGCTCACCGATAATGCTGAGGAAGTACTGCGCCGGTTGGGATTGCCTTACCGGGTGGTCACTCTCTCCACCGGGGATCTGGGCTTCTCAGCTGCAAAAACCTATGACCTGGAGGTGTGGTTCCCTGCAGCGGGCGGCTACCGCGAGATTTCCTCCTGCAGCAACTTCGAGGACTTTCAGGCAAGGCGTGCCAATATCCGCTACCGTCCGGAACCAGGGGCACGACCACGCTTTGTGCACACCCTCAACGGCTCCGGTTTGGCTGTAGGGCGCACCCTGGCAGCGGTTTTGGAGAACTACCAGCAGGAGGACGGCTCAGTAGTTGTGCCGGAAGCGCTGAGGCCTTATATGGGTATAGATGTGATCAGTTAGTGATTAGTGGTTGGAAAAGGTCAGTTGTCTAAAGCGAATCGTAAGTGGCGCCGGTCTATGTGTGCCAGTCCTATGACAATACAAGGCAGTTCCTGGACACTTCAGACTTCCGACTTCCGGTCTCCGACTTCCGTTTTTCAGGTTGGTCGCTGGAAAAAGGGGCTAAATTGTGCCTGGCACCCGGGTGCATAACCCGTATATATAAGTGCGCCAAATGGTGCCAGGCGGAAACAGGGGCGAAGCCGGAGGTAGGTGGTCAGAGGTATGAAAAAGTTGCCTTCTGCTCGTTCCGAAAAGCTACTTCGATCGCTGTTTTCACCATCTAATAATGCTTGCAATAAAGCGGCACGGGGATCTACTTAAAAAAGGTCAGAATTGGCCCTCCGGGCTCCCGGTTAGATTAGAGGCTCAAATTGACAGTGCTCGGGGCTGTGTGCTATACTGAAAATCGATCTTTGTCATATTAGGTTCGGAGGGGTGTCCGAGTGGTTGAAGGAGGCGGTCTTGAAAACCGTTGGGCTCATACGGGCTCCGTGGGTTCGAATCCCACCCCCTCCGCCATATATTGACGGAAGTACAGCAATAAGCTATAATATATAACGCTAAAACGCGCGCCCGTAGCTCAATTGGATAGAGCAACAGACTACGGATCTGTAGGTTGGGGGTTCGAATCTCTCCGGGCGCACCAGTTTTATTAAAATGGAGAGATGGCCGAGTTGGCTGAAGGCGATCGCCTGCTAAGCGATTAAGCGGGGAAAAACCTGCTTCGTGGGTTCGAATCCCACTCTCTCCGCCATTTTTTTCTGCGCCCGTAGCTCAGGCGGATAGAGCAGCGGTTTCCTAAACCGCGTGTCGGGGGTTCGAGTCCCTCCGGGCGTGCCAGGAAAACATCAAGGCCTGCAGTTTTTGCGGGTCTTATTTTATAGCAATAAAGCGAGTAAGACTCCAGAGGCATGGGTCTTTTTTTGTTTTTGGATGCATAAGCTCTTTTATTGGGGACATTTTTGGGGACACCTGAACTCTTTCCGCCTATGTGTTCGTGTCTTGACAGGACAGCATATTATTGGTAAGATATAACTAATGTTTCGCACGGAGCGAAAAGGATGCGCTCCATTTTTTTTAACATGGCAGAATGCTAACAGGTGGAGAACAGTATCTTGGGGAGAGTTGCGGATTGTACCGGAGGAGCAATTAGTCGACTACCTGTAATAGCTACTGCACGCGATAAATGTTAACAGATTAAAGATCAATAGGGTTCTTTAACCATTTCCAGTTAAATCCCACAACATGCCTGTCGCCACGACAGCAGCAGGGAGTTGCCATCCATTGAGATAAGCAGCAGGGATGGGACATCAAAAAGGATGAACTCCCGCGATAACCTACCATACCACTATTTTTTATTCTCCGGGGTAGCCAAAAGTCCAACGAAACCAGAAGATTGAAAAAAGAGGCCGAAGTAAGGAATACTGCGGAAGGAAGCTCCTGGAAGCTTCAGAGATCCGACTTACGGCATCAGAGATTGATTTTCATGTTGGGGCAACATTTTGTCTTATGGTTTTTAGTTGTCTCTATTTTCTATCGGTGTATTTTTTGATGGTTGTGAAAGGAGCGATCAATTTTGAATTTTGTTAATGTGAGTACTTATTACCCCAGACAGTGTGGTCTCGCTTCGTTTTCCAAGGACTTGAGGGATAGTCTGGTGAAGGCTGGACATAAAGTATGGATTACAGCTATTTCAGATAAGCCCTATACATACCCTGATGAGGTTTACTGTGAAATACAGCAGGGCACTAAAGGAGATTATCTTGCTGCGGCGCGTATGATCAACAATTCTCCACAGATCCAGATGGCAATAATTCAGCACGAATACGGGATCTTCGGTGGTCGTGACGGCGAATTTGTGATCGATTTTGTTGCTCATCTAAAAAAACCTTTTCTGCTTGTGACACATACTGTTTTGCCTAGTCCCACACCTGGTCAGAGGGTCATCTTGCAGATATTGGCGCGGCAAGCGGCTGCTGTGATCAGTATGTCGAGTCGTTCGGCGCACCTGTTAGGCAAAGTCTACGGTGTTCCCGGAGAAAAGATAGCGATCATTCCCCACGGGGTTCCTGCCTTTGAGCGCAAAGACAGGGAAGCCCTGAAAATGCTTTACGGCTATACAGGCAGACAGCTGATTACCACATTCGGCCTCATCGGGCCCAGTAAAGGACTGGAGATCGGCATTCAAGCTGTGGAGAGACTTGTCGACAAGCATCCGGATGTGCTGTATCTTATAGCAGGGAGGACGCATCCTGTTTTACTGGAAAAGGAGGGTGAAAGCTACCGGGAAAGCCTGATCGAGATGTGTGCTGACCTGGGATTAGACAAGCATGTGCAGTTTATCAATCACTTCTTGGAGGTAGAGGAGTTGGGGGATCTTCTTTACATGACTGATGTTTACCTCAGTCCCTATCCAAATCGCGACCAGGCGGTGAGCGGCACCCTGGCTTATGCTGTTGGCTGCGGGAGGGCAATCGTCTCTACACCATATGAGTATGCACTCGATGTGCTCAAAAAACAGAGATTGGGGCTTGTGGCAGCTGAGGCAACACCGCAGGCCTTGAGCAAACTCCTGGAGCAGGTGCTCTCACGGCAGACTTTGAAGATGTCGCTGGAAAAGAAGGCTACATCTTACGGTGAAACCATCAGATGGCCTGGAGTCGCTGCCCGTTATGCGGATCTGGGCAGAGAAGTCATTAAACCTAAGCTGCCGACAGGTAAGATTAAGAAAAAGGTTCTTGGCGGCACTCTGATGGCTACAGTCAAGGAAAAAGGAAGTTGGAGGTAAAGAGGCATGGATTACCGGTACCTGGAAAGGATGACCGATAACACCGGGATCATCCAGTTTGCGGTTTTGGATAAGCCAAACCTTAAGAGCGGCCATACGGTGGATGATAATGCCAGGGCACTCCTCGTTGCCTTGAATATGGAGGAAAAGAGCAGGGAGAGACTGTCTCTTCTCTATACACGTTTTTTAAAGGATGCGCAGCGGAAGGATGGAAGGTGGCGCAATCTCAAGGTGCAGGAAAGCTATCTTACTGATCTCGATTCCGGAGACTGCCAGGGGAGGGCGTTTCTGGCCTGCAGTATAGCTGCCTCCTGTGACCTGGAAGAGGTGAGCAAACCGGCCCGGGAGATGCTGGAAAGAGCAGTCCCTGCCATTACACAGCTCAAGTCCCCGCGCTCCAGGGCATATGCACTTCTGGGGCTGGTTCGCTGTACCGCACTTTTTGACAGAGAGGGTGGTGCTGCAGTAAAGACTGCCCAGGAGTTCTGTGATGATCTCGTCTACACTTATAACAGATGCAAGGGCCGCGGCTGGTACTGGTTCGAGGATCAGATTACCTATTGCAATGGGATTATTCCCCAGGCTCTGTTTGCCTGCTATTCTTTTAGTGGGAACAGCAGGGCGCGCACTATCGCAAGGGATTCTCTGGCTTTCTTGAGCGATAACCTCTTTGATGATGGTTACCTGAACATTGTGGGAAATAAGGGCTGGTGGCAGAGGGGTAAGGGAATTCCCCGCTTTGACCAGCAGCCTGTTGATGCCTGTTCGATGGTGTTGGCCTTCAAAGAGGCCTACCTGGCTACAGGGGAGAAGAAATATCTTGATTTGGCCAGGCTTGCCTGGAAGTGGTATACCGGGATGAATATCAATAAGGCATCCCTCTACAATCAGGAAACCGGCGGCTGCTATGATGCCCTTACCCCTGAGGGGGTTAATCTCAACCAGGGGGCCGAAGCGGTTCTTTCCTGGCTGTACAGCTCCCAGGTGTTGCAGAGCCTGGAAGGGAGTGAGGGAGCTGCAATTTCCACTGGGTGTTAATTACTGGCCGGCAGGTAAGGCGATGTACTGGTGGCAAGATTTTGATGCCGCTGAGGTGGAGCAGGATTTTAGCAGGCTGGCAGATGCCCGGTTTCAGGTGGTGCGGGTTTTTCTCACCTGGGAGGACTTCCAGCCTGCACCCAGCAGGGTTTCCACCGGGTGTCTGAATCACCTGGTTGCTGTTGCTGATGTGGCTGCCAACTGCAAGATAATGATCCAGCCGACCTTTTTCTGCGGCCATATGAGTGGAGTCAACTGGATGCCGGAGTGGATGCTGGGTGGCCCAGCCCGGGGGCGTTTCCCAGTGATCAGCGGCGGCCGGCTGCGCCATGCGGAGATCCGGAATTTTTACAGCGAACGGGAAATCATTAAGGCTCAGCAGCTGCAGTGCCGGGAGGTTGCACAGGCACTCCAGGGTCACCCTGCTCTGTGGGCCTTTGACCTGGGCAATGAATCCTCAAATTGTGTTATTCCCCCGGATCGCCAGGCAGCCAGGGATTGGCTGGCAGCTGTGGTGGGGGAACTGAAAGGGGTTTCCGGTCTTCCGGTCACCATCGGCCTTCATGCAGAGGACCTGGAGGAGGACCGTAAGCTGGGGCCGGCTGATGCAGCCCTTTACTGTGATTTTTTGTGTATGCACGGCTACCCTTTCTACCTGGACTGGGTGGACAACCCCCTTGATGCAGAGGTGCTCCCTTTTTTGGGGTTGATCACACACTGGCTGGGGGGTAAAAGGGTTCTTTTTCAGGAATTCGGGGTATCTGATCAGATACTGCAGCAGGAGTATCCCGGGGAAGTAGAAGAAGGGGGTGCACTGTATTATCGCAAAGCCTTGCACCTTTTACGGTCGGCGGGCATGTGGGGTGCCTTTGCCTGGTGTTACAGTGATTATCAACCACATCTTTTCGGGAAACCCCCCTTAAAGGAAAATCCCCATGAAAGACACTTTGGGTTATTTAAGGCTGATGGCAGCCCCAAAAAGGCAGTGAGCGTTTTTCAGGAATTGGCGAAAGAGATAAAAGGGGCAGCGGACCGCTGTGGTGTATGTGCTGCCGCAGATGTTTCCTGGCTGAAAGGGGAAGATCCTGAGCGGTTTTATGATAACCCGCTGGTTGAACTCAAAAGACTCTATAACGCGTGCAAGGGGGACAGTCCCCAGTGCATGTGAGCGATTGGTAAATTAGTGGTTGGTGGTTGGTCGTTGGTTGTTAGTCGTTAGTCGTTGGAAAAAGATGATACAGTGAGGACGGTTTATGTTGCATGCATCCTGAATACGGTGAATACGGAGACCGCACCAAATTCCGAGAGTAGAGTGCAAGGAGGATAGTCCCGGTGTATTTTGCGATGCCTCAAATCAAACTTGATGCATTTACACAGGGATCAGGAGAACCGTCCAAAATGAGATGTGGGAAGTGGGAGGTTGGAAGTGGGAATAGATGTCTGAGAGATCAAGAGAACCGTCCCTGTGATCTCTGAATGGAGGAGAGGATTTATGAAGATTGCCTTATTATCGCCAATTGCATGGAGAACACCGCCGAGGCATTATGGGCCCTGGGAGAGGGTGGTTTCACTCCTTTGTGAGGGCCTGGTGGAAAAGGGGGTGGATGTCACTCTGTTTGCTACCGGGGATTCTCAGACTGCAGGAAAGCTGGAGTACGTCAGCAAAAGATCCTATGAAGAGGATGACTCACTGGATCCCAAGGTTTGGGAAGCCCTGCACATTGCGCATTTTTTTGAACAGGCTGAAGAATATGATCTGATTCATAATCATTTTGATTTCCTGCCCCTGACCTACAGCAGGTTGGTGGATACACCGATGGTCACCACCATCCACGGTTTTTCCTCTCAGCAGATTCTCCCTGTTTACAAAGAGTACAGTGACCGGAGTTATTATGTCTCGATCAGTGATGCGGACCGCGATCCTCAACTCCCGTATTTGGCTACTGTTTATCATGGAATCGATCTGGAGTCCTTTGAGTTTGCACCGGAGAGAGGGGATTACCTGCTCTATTTCGGGCGCATTCATCCGGACAAGGGCACCTGTGAGGCCATTGAGATCGCCCGCAGGTTCCAGATGAGGCTCGTTATCGCCGGGATTATCCAGGATGAGGAGTACTACCGGGAGCAGGTGGCACCTGAGCTTGATCAACAGCGGGTGGTTTATGTGGGGCATGTGGGGCCTGAGCGGCGGAATCTCATGTTGGGCGGAGCTTATGCACTTCTGCATCCCATTAATTTCGCAGAACCCTTTGGCTTGAGTGTTGTTGAATCTATGGCTTGTGGTACGCCTGTGGTGGCTTTCGATAAGGGGTCGATGCCGGAGGTGATCAGGGATCAGGAAACAGGCTTTCTGGTCAAGGGCATCGATCAGGCAGTAGAAGCACTGGGCAAGATTCCGGAGCTCGACCGCGGAGCCTGCCGCCGCTGGGTAGAGAACCGCTTCAGCCGGGAGCGCATGGTGAACGATTATCTGGATGTCTATAAGATGATCCTGGAAAAGGAAAAGCCCGGGATGCGTTATGCAAACACACCCTGGGGGCGCTGGGAAGTCCTGTTGGATGCACCTGACCACAAGGTCAAAAGGATCACCGTGAATCCGGGCAAGCGCTTAAGCTACCAGAAGCACTTCAAAAGACAGGAACACTGGTTTATGGTTTCCGGACAGGCTCTGGTAACCCTTGACGGAGAGGGTATACCCCTCACCGCAGGGCAGTCGGTGGATATTCCACAGGAGGCAGCACACCGGATGGCCAATCCCGGGGAAACACCGCTCATCTTCATTGAAACCCAGACCGGCAGCTACTTTGGTGAGGATGATATTGTGCGCTTGGAGGATGATTACGGCCGTAAGTAGTGGTTGGTGAAGTGAGATGTGGGAAGTGGGAGGTTGGAAGTGAGAATAGATGTGGGTTCGGTGTTCGGTGTTCGGTCAAGACATGGGTAACACAAATGTCTCAACACATAGGGAACACTCCAGGCAAGAGAACCATCCCAGTATGGTTAGTGGTTAGTCGTTAGCCGTTGGAAAAAGATGATGGATTGTGCGAGGGGCGCGTGCAAGGGGGACTCCCCGGTGCAGGCGAACCCGCTCCCTTATCCAAACAAGTGAGACAAGAGAACCGTCCCCGCGTCTCACAAGTGAGACAAGAGAACCGTCCCCGCGTCTCACCGCGTCTCACTCTTTCCTGATTTCTTCTGGGATCAGGTCGCCCACACGCCCGGTTGCCAGACACATATAGCTGTCTGCGGCACCGTAGTAAACCAGGATCTCGTCATCTGCATCCAGGATCTCCTTGTCTTCAGCAGGAACTGCCCCACAGGTGAAGACCACATTGGGGATCCAGGTTTCTCCGGGTATGCCGATTTCATGCTCGGTTTCCGGAGAGAGGATGGGGTTGGGGGAGCGGTAGATGACTCGTTCCGGGTTATCCAGTGGAACCAGCATTACCCCTAACCTGTAGACGCGTTCTTTATCGACTCCATGATAGATCATCAGCCAGCCGTACTTTGTTTTGATCGGTTGAGAACCCGCACCGATCTTCAGGAAGTCCCACATCTTGCCGGGGCGCGGCCCCATGATGATCGAATGCTCCTCTTTGGGAACAGGAAACTCCAGCTTATCCATGTAGGATACCCAGATGCTGGGTTCGATGCGGTGATAGATGATATATTTGTCATTGATCTTTTCCGGGAAGAGGAAGGCATCTTTATCCCAGATATCCCGGAAGGCAAGCCCTTTGCGCTTCCATCTATAAAATCTCTTGTTGATGAAGTCATCGACGGAAATAGAGGCTGCCGCGATCTGGGCAATTACCCCGTCATAGGCGGTGTACAGCATGATAAGCTCGTCACCGATGATCACCACCCGCGGGTCCTCCACTCCCTTCTTTTCCTGTTCTGTCTGCGGGACAAAGATGGGATCCGGGAGTCGCTCCAGAACACGATAACCATCTGTGACAGCCAATCCGATGCGGGAAACCTCATCATCCCCGAAAGCCCTGTACAGAAGATAGACCTTATCCTTGATGCGCACTGCTGCGGCATTCAACACATACCTGCTTTCCCAGGGATTATCTTTGATCGGGTTGAGAATGGGGTTACCCGGGTAGCGCACCAGCGGCTTTGCCGGCGGATAGTCCTGAGTTTCCTGCACAACCACTGTGACATCCTTGGGTTTGATCCCCAGCAGGACATCCAGCAGGTCATCATCGGCTTTCCCGTCCCCAATGGACTGGGCAATCCGCTGCAGGATCGATCCGGGGTCAAAACCCAGTTCAGCATGGATTTCCTCCAGGAAGTCGTGGTTGAACCACCTTTCTTCCACATGGGAGGACATGGGGGTAGGGATTCCTGTTCCCCCCTTGGAACTGTAACTGGCCCAACTCCAGGCGGAGCAGGGAATAAAGGTACCATCCTCAAGAACCTGGCTCACCCCGTAGCCGTTACACATCGCTTTCAGCATCTGTGCCTCACCCGCATGACCGGTGAGTGTAATTTTCTGTGCCAGAATGCGCGCCGCTCTGACCAGTGCGCGGTGGTGGTAGTTTTCAAAGATATTATAAGCGGAAAAGGGAGTGGATTCGAAGCGACCGATGAGAGAGTTGCGGATCTTCAATCCCAGCTTTCTTCTCTCTTTGGCATAGGTTTGGTATAAGAGCGAATAATTCTGGGCGATCATGATCTGTCTGCCGATAAAGAGGAAGAAGCGCAGTTTGGGATATTTGCCTCCTACCCCTTTGCTCAAGGGGCTGATTACCTGTCTCGTTGTCAGCTTATTGAGATCGGAGATCTTGCCCAGCTTGAATGTTCCTTCCATGAAACTATCTCCCAGGATCAGGGGTTTGAGTTCAACCTCTTCCATATTCTCCGGATCCAGGTTATCTAATATCCACAGGAGTGTCCGGTCAGCCCACTTTCTCGTTTCAATCAAATTGGCCACGGTAACTGCGTCCCGCGGAAACATTTTACACAAGAGCTCACGTGGTGTATGGCAGCCCTTGGGGATCATGATATTTAACGGAGGGAACCTCATCAAGGCCTCCTCAAAGATCTCCTCTTTAATGCCGAAGATCCTTGGGTAGCCGAGCAGCTGGAAGATTCCTTCAACAGCTTGCCTGGTGCCCTCCTCTGTATAGACATTTCCAGGGGAGAGGTGATCCATCGTTTCTTCCAGAGCTTCCATAGTCTCTTCCAGACGGGAGGCGATGGCTCTGGAGTTGGAGTCTGCAGAGATGAGGAGATTATTTTCCAGGAAGTCATGGAATTTTTCGCTGTAGCGTGTCTGGAGCCGATTGAACAACCCCGCAGTCCAGACATCCTGGCCTCCTCGCCATTTAATGCACTTAGGAAGAACTATTGGTTTGCCGGGGATAAACTCCAGGTAGTCAGCAGGGATAAGTGGAGGCTTATGCTTCCATGACTTTTCTTTCCATCTCCTGATGAAGTTGAGACTGCCATGCAGGAAAAACCTTCGCTGCTCATCCTTTTTGCTTTCGGCGCGGCTGGAAAGAATGGCAGCCGCATAAGTGCTTTTTTCGCTGGCCAGTTCTTCCTGGAGGGCTTCCAGATGCTCCAGGAATCCAGCCATTCTTCCACAGAAAACAGCGGTGAGGGCCTCCAGAACATCTTCTTTTTTTGCATCCGGGGCAAAACTGTAGTGGGAGAGGAGACTGTATACGGTATTCGCCCAGGTTCTCCCATCCAGATGAAAATCCCGCGTCGGTGAGGTGACACTGCGCTCCAGTGCTGTAAACAATTCTTGCGGGCAGGCGGTGGCTAATAGGTCGCGGTACTGGTTGAATCCGTTTCTAAAGAAGTGGATTAGTGCCCTGGTATCATAGGTCTGGGCTGCAGGAACATCCTGGTGGGGCTCCAAGCCGTAGATGTCGGGTGAGCGCAGCACGACCCTCTTTTCTTTCCAAAACTCCTCCTCCCGCCGGATGCTTTCAAACATATATTCTGCAAAATCCTTGAAAACATAGGATACCTTATCCAGGGAGGCGTATTCCATCCTGAATCCTAAAGGTACCTCACAGATCCTTCTCTGTTGGATGATCGCTGTTGTGATCAGCCAGGGATCGATGCCAAAACCCCGGGTCTGATCCACCCAGAACTTGATGGCTGTACAGTATTCTTCCACCATATCATGGGAAATGGCATAGGTTCCGCTGATGGCGTCGGAAATCCTGTACCCGAAAAATGTTTCCAGAAGGGGTCCCAGGAAGAGTTTTCCTAACAGATCCTCAAAGTACTGTCTGCGAAAAGAGGTGAGAACCAGGTCGTAGCCATACTGGAGCGGTTTCAGCATGCGCTGTATCGATCCCGGCTGCAGCCCGGACCCCTTGCCGATGATATCCGCGGCTAAAATGGCCAGATCTGCCTCCAGCCTGTCGGCCAGTTCCAGGAGTGCCCTGATGCTCATTCCCCTGCCGTTGGCTCCCTCAAGCATTAAAAACTCCATGTGCGGTACCTGCAGCTTTTTGTCTTTTATAGCCTCCAGAGCTTCCTTGCCCGCGGGGTCCCCAGCACAGATAATGATTGCCTTATCTGTGGCTTTCATGCTAACAAGGCCGTCTTCTACCACTTTCAAAACCAGGGGAAGGGTATCGACCTCATTATAAAAGGGGATCCCTACCACCAGGTTGACACCTTCATACCTCCGGGCTTTTTCCAGGGGCCCGGCGATGCTTTTTTCAAAAAGTGTTTCGGAATCTAATATTCCCATTCAAAATCACCCACCTCTTTAAACTGCCTGACAGCATTTTTCATAATTTTGCAGATTTTCTCCAACCCTTGTGGTGTTTTAGCTTCACACCTGGCCACCAGGACAGGTTGGGTATTGGATGCGCGTACCAGGCCCCAACCTTCGGGAAAGAGCACCCGCACCCCATCCACATTGATAATTTCATACTCCCGACGGAAGTGTTCCTTGATGCCGGCGACAACTGCAAATTTTTCCTGCTCGGGGCAGGGAATTCTGGTTTCAGCGGTGGAGTAATAGTGAGGGATCGTTGTCAGGAGTTGGGAAAGGGGTTGTTCCGTTTTCGACAAAATTCTAAGAAGTCTTCCTGTTGCATAAAAGGCATCGTCATAGCCATAATATTCATCAGCAAAAAACATATGACCCGACATTTCTCCTGTGAAAACAGCTCCGGTTTCTTTCATTTTCGCCTTGATCAGGGAGTGTCCGGTTTTATAAAAGACAGGTTTGCCCCCCAGCCGCTCGATCTCATCCACCAAGGCCATAGAGCACTTAACCTCCACTATGGCCAGTTCTCCGGGGTTTTTGGCCAGGATCTCCCGCCAAAAGAGACACATCAGTCGGTCACCCCAGACCACCTCACCCTGGTCATCGATTACACCGATGCGGTCGGCATCACCGTCATAGGCGACTCCCAGGTCGGCTCCGTTTTTGAGCACTGCTTTCTTGAGCTCAACCAGGTTGGCGGTTTTCACCGGGTCCGGGTGGTGGTTGGGGAAGGTCCCATTGGACTCACAGTAAAGGGGAATCACCTCACACCCCCAATTATGCATAATCTTTTCAGCAAAGAGTGATGCAGTGCCATTGCCGCAGTCCACCGCAACCTTTAGGCTGCGTGGTCCCAGCTTAACTTTTTCTGCAAGCATCATTAAAAATGGTTCAGAGACATCTTTTACCTTCAGGGTGCCGCTGCCGGACCGGAATTCTTTGGAGATAATCATATTTTTTAAGCGCTGTATTTCCTCGCCGTAAATGGTGCCGGGGCCACAGGCTAACTTGAAACCATTATCCTCCGGGGGATTGTGGCTGCCGGTGATCATCACTCCGCCGTCGATCTTACAGTATTCCCTGGCAAAGTAAAGGATCGGTGTGACGACCAGTCCTATATCCACAACATGGCAGCCGGCATCCAAGAGTCCCTCCAACAGTGCTTTGTGCAGCCTTTCAGAGCTGAGGCGGTTATCCCTGCCCACCAACACCTTATTTGATCCGCTATCCAGGACATAGCTTCCAAAAGCCTGCCCGATCTCTCTTACCGTTTCATCGGTCAGGTCGCGGTCTGCATGTCCGCGGATGTCATACTGCCGAAAAATCTCAATATTCATCATAATGTCTCCTTATAGGCAGTAGTCAGAAAGTAAATTACTCAATTACTCAAGCCTGACCCCACCGTTTTCATAATATCTCCTTATAGCCATTTTCCTGCAGAGCCGTGATTACTTTTTTTAGTTCCTGGGCCTTCTGTTTATGGCAGATGAGTATGCTTCCCTCACTCTCCACAACAATCAGGTCATGAACACCTAAGGTGGCGACCATCTTATCTGAGTTTTGCACAAGTGTGTTGGTTGTGTCTACCAGCACACCGCGCCCTTCCATTATATTTCCATTGATGTCCTTCTCCTTATAGGACTCCAGAGCAGTCCATGAGCCCACATCATCCCAGCCGAAATCTCCGGGTATCACCAGGACTTCTCGCGCCTTTTCCATGACACCGTAGTCGATGGATATTCTGGGTAGCCGGACATAGACTTCCTGTAAAACCTGGGGGTATCTCGTTGTGCCTGCAACTTCTTCAATCTTTTCTAAGCCTTCTGCCAGGGAGGGGAGGTGCTCTCCGATCAGGTGCCTGATCACATCCGCTCTCCAGACAAAGATCCCGCTGTTCCAAAAATAATTGCCGCTTTCCAGGAACCCGACTGCTTGTTGGCGGTCGGGTTTTTCCGTAAACCGCTTTACATGATAGGAGGGAATTCCAGCAAAGTTCTGATAATACTGGCCTCTGGCGATATAACCGAAACCGGTTTCCGGGCGATTGGCTGTAATGCCGATGGTGACCGTGTGGTTTTCCTCAGCTGCGTCAACTGCACCTCTCAGGACCTCTAAAAAGCGGTCCTCATCAGCAATATAATGATCCGCGGGCAGCACAACCATTACTCCCGCGGCATCCTTCTGCTGGACAATTACTGCGGCAAGGCCAATAGCAGCGGCTGTATCCCGACCGCAGGGTTCGAGAATGATGTTACCCTCGGGGATCTCGGGCACCTGGTGCCTGACGATCTGTTGATGGCTTGCTGCTGTAATAATATAGATGTTTTCGGGAGCCAGAAACCTTTCCATCCTGCTGACTGTTCTTTGGAGCATGGTCTGATCCCCGATCAGCTTGAGGAACTGCTTGGGAAGGCACTGCCTGCTTTTAGGCCAGAACCTTTCTCCGCGGCCCCCGGCCATAATCACGGCGTGGGTCATGAGATCACTCTCCTTTCCGTCATGTATTAATTTATCATTGAATGTTCTATGGGATAGTCTGATAAGGGTTTAATGTGTGAGATGGTGAGGCATGTCCGGCGACTGTCTAAAGTACTCAACTATAGATAACCCCGCGGGTACCTGTGATAGCGCAAATATGAAACTATATAGAATATAATAGAATATATCCTTTCGAAACAATGGTTAAATACTTCATCTAGACTGTTTAAAACTGTTTAGACCAGATTTATTATACATAATACCACTATATCCAGATAAAAACAACTCAAGCGCAAGCTGGTGCGCAAACCGGTGACTGTCCCCATTTTGCCTCTTATGATCCCTCAATAGCATGAAGAAAAAAGATGATCATTTTAAAGGGAAAAGGGAATAATTCTTTAGCAATAAAAAGAGGATATTTGCTTAAGATGTCAAAATTAAGCCTTGTGTCCTTCTGTTTGTAACTAAAGAGATAATTCTTATAGAATATTTCATCTGAGGAGTTGAATTTTTAGTGGAAAATAATGATCGAAATAAAAGCTTTATAGCTGATAGAGAAACCAAGAAGGTCCTGGAAAATATATTTGAGTTCTTTCCCGATCCAGCATTTATTATTGATAATTATGGTAGGGTTTTACAGTGGAACATCGCTATTGAAGAAATGACAGGTATAAAAAAAAAGGAGATAATCCGCAAGGGAAACTTCACCCATTCAGTTTTATTTTACGGTGAGCCACGGCCTGTACTTGCGGATCTGGTGCTATTAGAAGAACAAGAAAGGCAGAAGTACCTATCCTATTACGAAAATTTTGAAGAAAAAGGCGAAACCTTATATGGTGAGGTGTATACAAAAAACCTTTACGGTGATCAAGGGGCTTATATCTGGGCAAAGGCCTCTCCCTTGAGGGATCACCGAAAAAATGTCATTGGTGCTATAGAAGTTTTGAGGGATATCACTAGATTTAAGGAACTGGAAATCTCTTTTCGCCAGAAAGAGCAGCGTTTGGATATTGTGTTGGAAAACATGAGAGACATTGTTGGATATATAGATTTAGATGGAATAGTTCAACTTATCAGCCCTTCTCATAAAGATGTCCTGGGCTATGAAGAGGGAGAGTTTAATGGCAAATCTGTATTTAACTTTGTTCATCCAGAAGATATAGATGAAGTAAAACTTGCATTCAAAGAAATGATCGAAGATCATTCCCTGAAAAGAGTGCAGTACCGCTGTAAGCATTCGCAGGGGCATTATCTCTGGTTTGAAAGCATAGGAAAAAATACGAAGGACGAAAAGGGCAATATAACAGGTGTAGTTATCGGTACGCGTGATATCACTGACCAAAAGTATGCCGAACAGGAAAATGAAAGAACTTTGATGCAGCTGAGAAGTGCACTTGAAGGAATTGTCCAGGCAATAATAAAAACAGTCGAGACCAGGGATCCGTATACTGCCGGACACCAAAGAAGAGTTGCCCAGATCGCTTGTGCAATAGCCAAAGAAATTGGGCTTCCAAAAGACCGGATCGAAGCGACCAGAATAGCTGCACTGATCCATGATATAGGTAAAATTAATGTGCCTTCTGAAATACTGACTAAACCCGGTAAAATTGATGAAAATGAGTGGAATATTATTAAAACACACCCTGAAGTTGGCTATGATATTTTAAAAGAAATAGAGTTTCCCTGGCCGATAGCGGATATAATTATACAGCATCATGAAAGGATAAATGGTACAGGTTATCCGTCCGGCATGACAGGAGAAGAAATTTCCATAGAGGCAAAGATCTTAGCAGTAGCAGATGTAGTGGAAGCCATGAGTTCTCATCGACCTTATCGTCCTGCTCTGGGCATTGAGAAGGCCTTAGAGGAAATAACAGCAAAAAAAGGTTGAGTTCTTTTGGGATAACGCAGTAGATGCCTGTGTAAAACTGTTTCGGGATTCTAATTTCAGATTTCAGTGAGGTGACAGAGGGACGGGAGGTCATGAACGGATCATGGGGGCGGTTTTCTGGCACTTCACGTCTGTTCACCGTAGCACTCAATGGCTTTGATCCCTGTGTCGGTGCCGACCTGGCGTCTGGTTAAAATTGCAATTTAATTGGCTTCATGTTAGAATTACCCTTGATTTTGTACGGATGTGAGGCGGTAAATGTTGGAGAATGAAAGCAGAGAACGTGATGAAAGATTTATGAAAGAGGCGATCAAAGAAGCTTATAAAGCCGCCGCTAAGCTGGAGGTGCCTGTGGGTGCTGTGGTGGTGGCAGGGGATGAGGTGATCGCCCGCGGCCACAACCTGAGGGAAAGGCTCGGCGATCCTACAGCCCATGCCGAGATTTTGGCTCTGCGAGAGGCTGCCTTAAGGCTGGAAAGCTGGCGCTTGAACGAGTGTACCCTCTATGTTACCATGGAACCCTGCCCCATGTGTGCCGGAGCGGCGATCCAGGGGCGAGTAGGCCGCATTGTTTACGGTGCCGCCGACCCCAAAGCCGGTGCTGCCGGGTCCTGTGTGGATCTTCTCAGCGAAACTTGTTTCAATCACCAGGTTGAGGTGAGTGGCGGTATCATGGAAGAAAAATGCGCATATGTCGTACAGGAATTTTTTCGCAGGCTGCGTTCCGGGGAAAAAAAGAACGAGTTCCAGGCAGAACCTGTGGAAGGGTGTTCTCCAGGGCAGGAATAGTGTGGTATGCCAGCGTTTAAATGACTTTGACAGTTAAGCGGGAAGCTTAGGATACTTTTACTGGTATTTAGCAATATGTATCGCTTGAATCTCTTTTGATCTTCAGATAATTTCAAAAGAGTTTTTACTTTTACCTTCCCATGCCTGAAAACGAGTATGCTTGTTAATGTGGATGTTCAAAAAGGTCACCTATTGGCAAAAGTAATAGGATAGGGATTTTGATTTTTAACCCTGAGTGGTTTTGCCGTGGGAACCCCTGCCTGTAGAAGTATATGATGTACCAAAAAATCTATGCGAAAAAGCTCGGAGGGTAAGGCATGACTCGCTCAAATGATAGAAAAGCACCGCCGGTAATGAAACAAGATCGCGCTAAAATTTGGATCAGAACAGTTATTTTTGCCGTATTCTTTACTCTTTTTGGCCTGGCCCTCTACCGGGATATTCAAATGAGGTATTTCAGTTACTTGTGGGCATTGATAACATTTTTGCCCTGTTTGGTCATCGGGTTTTGGATGTGCAGGTTGGTCCCCATGCAGGTTCATTCGGAATTCCAGGTTATAACTTTTTCTTTTGACCGCATCTATTTTGCACTTATTCTGACACTGGTTATTTTAAAGGCCATTACAGGGAAGGTGCTTTACATAACAGTCTTAGCCGATGTAATTATGTGCGTGATTTTAGGACTGATGGTTGGGCGGTTAAGTGGGATTTGTCTTCGAGTTCATGGTCTAAAGGGGAGATTTAGCAAACCTGATGGTTCTCGGTCCGGGACTTGATTTTGTGCGTCAGCATCCCATTGGGTCTATAAGTGCTGAATAGGATGGCGCCTTATTTCTACGAGCACAGTGATACGAATTATGAACTATCAGGGTGTAAAATACACAGTGCTATCATAGCGTTTACCTTTGGATTCTGCCTATCTTTGTAAGGAAGACCTACAGCACAGGTACCCGTTCATTCCTTTTCAATTTGGACAGCACCAGAGGGAGTTCCCAGGCTTAAGCATAGTCAGCATTTAAATGACTTTGACAGTTAAACTGGAAGCTTATATAATTTAATTGGTGTTTTAACAAAATCCGCCCCAGCGTTCGGGGCTGAACTGTCACGGGGACGGTTCTCTTGATCTATTTTAACTGAATTCCGTTTCTGTTGAAAACCGACCACATGGTCTGGAAAATTAAAACTTACGGAGAGGTGGCCGAGTCCGGTTGAAGGCGCTCGACTCGAAATCGAGTAAGGGGAAACCCTTCGTGGGTTCGAATCCCACCCTCTCCGCCAGATTGAACAGCTAAGGGTTTGACGGCTTTGAAAGAGCTGGTCAAGCCTTTTTTATTTTTTTATTAGGGATTGTTTTTCGGGAACTCATAGAGCGACGGATTGTTTAGAATCAATATCGCCATCGCTTATTTGCCAAAAATACTTTCAAATAACATCGTATAGTATAATAGCGTATTATCATGTCCAGGTTTGTAAATGAAACGCCGGCATTGTTAAGCTGTATGCTCGTAATGCCATCTAATTTGTAAGTATAGATCAGGCCTTTCTCTAAGTTGGCAAAATACAGCATTTTAGGCGTATAGAAGGCGAGTTGGTTTTCAGATATAAACCGAGAGTCCATTATATCACCACCCGATTTTATACCTGGTATTGTAAAATATTTGTTTTTGTCGTCGAGTGAAATTATTTTTCCGCTGTCGAGTAGGGGGGTGTGATAGTCATATTCCGAGACAAGCACAATCTCGCTGTTAGCGTTAACATGAAGTGTAATTTTATCCATGATCATGATGTTTTCAACGGTTCCGGTGCTAATGTGATAGCGGTAATAGAATAGGCCTTCCATGAGATTCAAAATTTTCCACTTCCGGGTGAGGATCGAGTATATTATTATAAACAACTTGATAATAAATATAGTCACCATAGCCCCCGCAAGATATAATTCTTTTTCCGGCGGCCAGGTTGCCCCCTTCAAAATATTTATAGGCACCAGCATTTACTATAATGTTTTCATTGCCCGGCCCAAAATGTTTATTTAGAAGCACTAAAAAGCTCTTACCATTATTATCATAGGTTACTATGATTCGCTGCTCTAATTGTGCCGTTGCGGAATCTCCTTCGAAAAAATGTTTCAGGTGTGGCCACGCATCCTTACATGACTCCGGCTTTGTTTTTCATCTTCTGCTGGTGTTGCCTGGGAATCATGGGTATCCACCTGGGATGTTGTATCCTGTTCTATCCACAAGTGCAGGAAAATATGGATCTTCTAGAGAACATATTTTTCATTAACCATTTTTATGGTGCTATGGTGCTTTTTAATTAGGGAGCGAAATGTACCCTTTATTGACAATCGTTCTGGCATTTCGGGAACCTATACAGATCATATTTCCAGTACGACTGGCCGTTATTGGGGGGTAAGGTAATGGGTTGGATTAATGGATTAAACCTGAGTATGGGCGGTATGGGCAATACAAAATTTTCTTTCTACATTAGCGGGTTAGGAAATGGTCTGCTCGGAGATTGTATCCACGAGTGCTGGTGTGTTGTAGGAATCTCAATAAAGAACCGTTTTTTCAACTATAAAGAGCACAATGAAATACTCGGCTTTGGAGAGGTGCAGTGTCTTCGGGACAGTCTCGACAGTCTGCTAAGGGACGAAATTACAGAAGACGTGGTATTGTCTTTTGTTGAACCGGATATTGAGTTTAAGTTGAATACGGCACTCGACTTGCGAACTCTTAAGAATGTTCTTTATGTAAAAGAGGGATACGGGATCCAGGACATTTCCGTGGATTTGGTACTAAACCTTACAGGCAACGGGGATTATTATATTTTGCCGTTCAGTCGAAGGGAAATAGAATTGTTGCTTGCATACCTAAATAAGGTAATTCCGCAACTTGAGTTGCAATGGGAAAAGGCAAGAAGCTAATTTTGGGAGTAAAGTGTTACTGTAGCGCGAAGCCCCAAATTGTCCCTGAAAAAAATAACGAGTTGATGTTTCCGCAACTTAGTTCAAGGCGCATAAGAGCAATTGTATAGCGCATTTTCGCAGTAGTACCAAGTTGATGGAAGTAGTTTTTAAGGAGTGATATTGAATGAGCAGGAAAGAAAGGGGTCCGGAAAGGCTTGATCTGCGATCAATGGATATCAGTGCTGACAACAGGGCAAAGCTGAAACAACTTTTCCCTTCAGTTTTTACTGAAACGAGAAATGAGAAAGGTGAACTTGTTGAAAGCATTGACTTCGAGAAGCTTAAGGCTGAGTTAGGCACTTTCAGCGACCTGTTTGAAAGCCGCAGGGAGCGCTACGGTATGGATTGGCCTGGCAAAAAAGACTGTCTAAAGATTATACAGCAGTCATCCATAGGAACTCTCAAGCCCTGCCAGGAGGAATCGGTCAACTTCGGCACCACTGAAAACCTCTTTATCGAGGGCGACAACCTGGAAGTACTCAAACTCTTACAGAAGTCTTATTATGGCAAGGTCAAGATGATTTATATCGATCCACCGTACAACACCGGCAAGGAGTTTATTTATCCGGATAATTATCAAGAATCTCTGGATACATACCTTTCTTATGCTGGGTTGGTGGACGGTGAGGGAAAAAAGTCTTCCACTAACACCCCCAATGAAGGCAGGTTCCATACAAAGTGGCTGAATATGATGTATCCCCGTCTTTACCTGGCGCGTATCTTACTACGGGAGGATGGGGTGATTTTCATATCGATTGATGATAATGAAGTAAGTAATTTACGGAAGTTATGTGATGAGATTTTTGGGGAAGAGAATTTTGTAGCAACAATTATATGGCAAAAAGTCTTTTCACCTAAAAATACAGCAAAACATTTTTCTGAAGACCATGATTATATATTGACTTATGCCAAAAACGCTGAAGTATGGGTGCCCAACCTGTTACCACGCACAAAATCTATGAAATCAAGGTATCGCAACTCGGATAATGATCCTCGTGGTTCTTGGTCTTCATCGGATCTTTGTGCTCGTAATTATTATGGCGAGGGAACATATTCAGTTATTTGTCCGTCTGGTCGTGTAATTGAAGGCCCCCCAAAAGGTACTTATTGGAGGGTATCAAAAGAAAAATTTGAACAACTTGATAAAGATAATCGTATCTGGTGGGGCGTTAATGGTAACAACATGCCTAGATTAAAGCGTTTCTTAAAGGAAGTTAAGCATGGAATTGTACCACAAACTTTGTGGAGGTATAAAGATGTTGGGCATACCCAGGAAGCCAAAAAGGAACTGCTTGCACATGTTGCCTTTTCCTCATCGGACTCAGTTTTCGATACTCCTAAACCCACGCGGTTAGTTGCCAAAATGCTCCAAATTGCTACCAAAGATGACGGCGGGGATATTGTACTAGATTTCTTCGCTGGGTCTTGTTCTGCAGCTGAGGCTGTATTTAAACAAAACATATATGATAATGGCAACCGCAAATTCATCATGGTACAGCTTCCCGAGTTAATTGAGGATCGTCACTTACAATCAATTGCTGACATCGGCAAAGAGCGTATCCGCCGGGTGATCCAAAAGATTGAAGAGGAGCAAGCCGCTAAAGAGAGAGAAGCCAAAGGACAATTGCCCGGATTTGAAGAAAAGCAGCCAGATCTCGACCTCGGCTTTAAGGTTTTCAAGCTTGATAGATCTAATTTCAAAATATGGAATGATACCGATGTCGACATTTCGGAAAAAGAATTGGTAAGACAGCTTACTCTCTTCATCGACCATATCGATCCCGAGGCTAAACAGGAAGACATTCTCTACGAACTACTATTAAAAGCGGGCTTTATGCCTACTGAAAAAGTAGAAAAGCTCGAAATGGCGGGTAAGACGGTCTTTTCCATTGCTGATGGGGCATTGCTAATCTGTTTGGAAGATGAAATCACCAGCGAACTTATTGATATGGTAGCGGAAGCAGAACCGATGCAGTTTATCTGCCTGGACCAGGGTTTCCAGGGCAATGACCAACTTAAGGCCAATGCAGTGCAGACCTTTGCCGCCCGCAGTCAGGGTCGGGATAAAACCGAACAGATTGTGTTCCGGACGGTATAAGGGGGGATTTATAGATGGGTGCCAATAACTACAAAAAAGGTGATATGCTGCCGCCGAAAGGGCAAATATTGCTATATCAAACCGAAGATGGTCGTCAGCGGATTGAAGTACGGCTGCAGGATGAAACAGTATGGTTAAGTCAGCGTTTGATGGCTGAACTGTTTCAGGTGGGTGTCAATACTGTGAATTATCATATTAAAGAGATTTTTGCAGATGGTGAACTTATGCCTGAGGCAACTATTCGAAAGTATCGAATAGTTCGAACCGAAGGGAAACGGGCTGTTGAACGTCAGATTGACTTTTATAATCTCGACATGATTATCGCTGTGGGTTACCGGGTTCGCTCGCATCGGGGCACTCAATTCCGCCAGTGGGCAACTGAGCGGTTGAGAGAATTCATAATCAAGGGTTTTGTTCTGGACGATGAGCGGCTTTCTGAACCTGGAGGTATCGACTATTTCGATGAACTACTTGATCGCATACGGGCCATTCGTGCCTCCGAAAAGCGCTTTTATCAGAAAGTACGAGATATTTATACACTGAGTGCAGACTATGATCCGAAAAGCCCCATGACTCTGGAGTTTTTCGCCACTGTGCAAAACAAGATGCTTTATGCTGCTACTGGTATGACTGCTGCTGAGCTGATTTATTCCCGTGCAGATTCCTCGAAGCCCAATATGGGCCTTACTACCTGGAAAGGGGCAGGCCGGGGAAGGCAGCTAACAAAACAAGATACAGAAACAGCTAAGAACTATTTGAATCAAGAAGAAATGAAGATGTTGGGGCTGTTGGTTAACCAGTACCTGGATTTTGCAGAGTTACAGGCGCGGCAGAGGAAAGTTATGTATATGGCTGACTGGAAGGTTAAGCTTGACGCTTTTTTGAAGCTCAATGACCGAGACATACTGACACATGCCGGAAAAATATCCGCAAAAATTGCCAAAGAACTGGCACATGGTGAGTACAATAAGTTTGCAAAAAATAGACAGATGATTGAAGCGGACAGGGCTGATGAGGAACTTCGCAAAGCTGTTCTGAAGCTGACGGGGGGAGAAGAGGAATGAAGCTTAAATTTGAACCCGACCTGGAATTTCAAATAGATGCAATTCAATCTGTAACGGACCTCTTCAAGGGATTGCCGCCGAAACAAAGTAAATTTGAAATCAGTCCCTGGAAACCGAATGGTGCGATCTTTAACGATCTGGGTGTAGGCAACAGCTTAATGCTAGAAAAAGATCAGCTGCTAATGAATCTGCATACGGTTCAGGAACGGAATCTTGTCCCCAAATCCCGCTTTTTGATAGGCGAAGGAAATCCTTATTTGTTCCCTAATTTCTCTGTGGAGATGGAGACCGGTACCGGAAAGACCTATGTTTATCTGCGCACCATTTTCGAGTTAAATCGCATGTACGACTTTAAGAAGTTTATTGTTGTGGTACCATCGGTGGCTATTCGTGAGGGTGTTTTATCTTCTATCAAACTGATGTGGGAGCATTTTAAGGGGTTGTATGATCATGTTCCCTTTGACTATTTTGTTTACAGTTCCGGTGACCTTTCCAAGGTGCGCCAGTTCGCAACAAGCAATGAAATCCAGATTATGATCATCAATATCCAGGCGTTTCAGAAGGATGCCGGGAATATTGATGACTATTCTAAATTAACAGATAGCCAGCGTAAAAAATTAAATGTCATTCACCAGGAACAGGACAGAATGTCAGGTCGTCGACCGATTGAGTATATCCAGGCTACCAATCCAATTGTGATCATTGACGAACCACAGAGTGTTGACAACACTCCCAAGTCCCAGCGGGCAATTAGGACCCTGAACCCCCTGTTTTGTTTGCGCTATTCAGCTACCCACACCAATCCGTATAATCTGCTCTATAGGCTTGACCCCATTCGGGCCTTTGATATGCGATTGGTCAAACAGATTGAAGTGTCCTCAATCCGCGCAGAGGATAATTTCAATGATGTTTTTATTCGTATTGATAATATCGGTTATGCCAAGAACGCTAAGACTCCACATGCCAGGGCGTCGATCCATATAGACACCAAAAACGGGCCAAAGGAAAAGGAAATTACCCTAAGGCAGGGAACTGACATCAGCCGACAGACCAACCGTCCAGGATATGACGGCTATATTGTAACCAATATTTGTGCTGAGAAAGGACTTGAGCATGTGGAGTTTGCCAACGGAAAAACCCTTGCGCTGGGGCAAGAAGAGGGGGGCATGGGCGATGAACTGCTCAAGGCTCAGATCCATCAAGCTGTTGAGGAGCATTTCAAGAAGGAGTTAAGGTTTAAAGGCAAGGGGATCAAGGTCCTTTCACTTTTCTTTATAGACAAGGTGGCAAATTATCGCTGGTATGATGAAGAGGGCAACCCTCATCAAGGAAAGATAGCCAGGTGGTTCCAAGAGGCTTTTGACGAAGTTTCTCAGAAGCCAATCTATAAGGGTTTGCTTCCTTTCAGCGTAGATGAGCTGCATGACGGGTATTTTTCAGTTGACAAAAAAAGAGGTAAGGTTGTTGGCTTGAAGGACACCAGTGGAGCGACCAAAGCCGATGACGAAACGTACCAGTTGATTATGAGGGACAAGGAACGGCTGTTATCCCAGGATGTTCCTCTTCGCTTTATCTTTAGCCATTCGGCCCTAAAAGAGGGATGGGATAACCCAAATGTGTTTCAAATCTGTTCTTTGCGTGAGATGGGCACTGAGCGCGAACGCCGACAAACTTTGGGCAGGGGTCTGCGCTTGCCGGTGAACCAAAATGGGGAGCGGGTCTATGATGACAATATCAACCGGCTGACTGTAATTGCCAGTGAATCCTTTGAGGATTATGCACGGGGACTACAGGAAGACATTGAAAAGGATGTCGGAGGCGGGTTTAAATTCGGGCGTATAGCAAAGATCGCTTTTGCCAGGCTGATTGACAATACTACTGAGCAGCCTATTGGACAGGAAGCATCGGAAAAGATTTGGCAGACACTGGTAAAGGAAGGCTACCTGGATAAACACGGTGATATCACCGACAAATTTATTCCGGAGAAAGAGGGCTTCCGGTTGGAACTTCCTGCCGAGCTTGAACCGCTGCGCATGGCTATTACCGATGAGATGAGGCGCTATATTTTCAAGAACCGTGTTGTAGATTCCCGGCAGCGCTGTACTCTAATATACAACAAGCGCATTGAGCTGAATGAGGAGTTCCAGGTTATTTGGCAAAAGATCAATAAGAAAACCCGGTATTCGGTGGAATTTGATACAGATAAGCTTATTGCATCTGCTGTTGAAAAAATAAAGAAGATGGAAAAAATCCAGCCAGTGCGGATTTTAATCGATAAAACAGCAGTAGGTATCAGTGAAGCAGGTATTGAAGGGGGAAGAGTCTTGGAGAGCCGCACTAAATTTGCCAGGGGTCACCGTTATCTACCGGATATACTTTCTTACCTGCAACGGGAAACCGAACTGACCCGGGGTACACTGGTGGAGATACTTAAGCGATCTCATCGTCTGAAGGAATTTACTGTTAACCCCCAGGCCTTTATGTCGGAGGTGGCAAAACTGATTAATCTGGCTCTAAAAGAAATGGTTGTTGACGGTATCAAGTATGAGCAGTTGGAGGGGCAGCGTTACGAGATGTGTTTATTTGAAAATAAGGAGATCGAAGAGTATTTGTCCCGTCTCTATAAAGTGCATAGCAAAGATAACCGTACACCGTATGACTACATACCTTACGATTCCGGATTGGAAGAGGAAATTGCAAAAAGGCTAGATTCCGACCAGAACGTAAAGTTTTTCTGTAAACTGCCGCGCTGGTTCACTGTGCCAACACCTCTGGGGGATTATAATCCCGACTGGGCAGTTGTCACGAAAAATGAAGAGAAGCTCTATTTGGTGCGTGAGACCAAGAGCACCCATGATCGTTACGGGCGCAGAGAAACTGAGAATCTCAAGGTGGACTGTGGTCAAGCTCATTTTGATGCGCTTGGTGTTAATTTCAAAGTGGCTACAAGTATTCATGAGGTGTTGGCGGAGTAACTAATATACAGAGAGATGGTCAACTGCCTTGATTCGAAACCGAGTAGGTTGTAATGAGCGGTCTTGAATCTCACCCTCTCCGCCAGATTGAACAGCTAAGGGTTTGACGGCTTTTGAAGAGAGCCGGTTCAAGCTTTTTTTTCATTAGGGATTGTTGTTTTGTGCATAAAAAAGTATGCTAATAGCTCCACCCAATGTTGTACCTAATTGGTAAGGTATTTGGTGAAAGTTGTCAACATAGGTATCGTATGCTATTTTATATAAAACCCCGGTAAATGATGAGGTGATAAATATGAGGCGCAGCACCGTATGGGTATTGTTGATTATTGCTCTGCTTGCTGCTTTTGTTCTTAGTTCTGGCTGCAGGGAGCAAACTAAGACCCCTCTGATAGAGCGGCAGGAGGAAGCACCACCCCGACCAGTGCTCTGTGCCTTTTATGTCAATGGCCGTGGGCAGGGCTCTTCCTATGATTCCCTTCAGGAGCACAAGGAACTGATCGATGAACTGTCCCCACTCTGGTATCGCCTGCAAGGGAACGGGACACTTGATGTGGAGGTGGATAGTGAGGCACTGGCATTAGCTCGGGCAGAGGGCATCAAGACCATCCCCCTGGTCGCTTTGACTGGCAACAAGAACAGTGTTGTGCTTACCGATCCGGTGATCAGGAAAGCGGCAGTGGCCAATATCAGCAGAGTAGTTCGGGAAAATGGTTATGACGGCATTAATCTGGATCTTGAAATGATCATAACTGCCGGCAGGGACTACAGTGCTGAGAGGGAGGGATTGGTGGCTTTATTAAAAGAGCTGCATAAAGAATTGAAGCCTTTAGGGAAGCGCTTGGATGTTTGTGTGACTCCTCCTATCGAGCCACCTTCTCACCTGGCACCCCTTTATGACCTCCCGCATCTTTCTCAGGCAGCAGACAGGATAGTGATGATGGCTTATGATTTCCGCCATAGTGGAAGTGTACCTGGGCCTGTGGCGCCTCTGTACTGGGTGGATGCGAACCTGAAAGAAGTTCTGGCAATGGGTGTGCCATCTGAGAAGATATCCCTGGGTGTCGCAGCCTATGGCTATAACTGGATGGTCGGGGGTACCAGGGCAATCGCAGAGGGAAGCCAGGAAATAAAGGAATTAGCTGCCAGGCGGGGCAGGCAGATATCCTGGGACAAGGAAAACCAGGTACCTTATGTCACCTATTCCGACCCTCAGGTCGGGGAAAGAGTGGTTTGGTTTGAAAATGGGGTTAGCGCCGCCAAAAAATTTGAGCTAGTCAAGAAATATAAACTGGTGGGTTGTTCTTTTTGGCGGTTAGGTTTTGAGGATGAAGACTTTTGGGATCAGAACCAGAGAGTATTGGAGTGAGTGCAGTTTATCTGTTTGGACCAGGGTTTCCAGGGCAATGGCCAGCTTAAGGCCAACACAGTACAGACCTTTGCCGCCCGCAGTCAGGGTCAGGATAAAGCCGAACAGATTGTGTTCCGGACGGTATAAGGGGGGATTTATAATGAGTCGTATCTGGTTGAGATAATCAACCTTTAACGGGGTATTATTGCTGTTTTCCGTTGCGTGGAGCTACTAAATAACTTATTATTGAGTTATAGAAAAGAGGGAGGGGGTTTTTTTGAAAAAGAAGCATGCGGCAGTTATAGGGATTATTTTGTTATTGTTAATACCGGTTTTATGCTTATGCAGTGGTTGTGCCAGTAAAAGCGTGGAAAACAGCACCCCTCAATATGATTATGCCAGGAGTGGGGAGGATAAATCTTCAGGATCAGAGATTGCTCAAATAGGAGATTCAGGGCAGCCTCAAAATAATAATATTGAACAGAAAATTATCAAAAACGGCAGTTTAACCATTGAAACCAATGACATTTCCCAGGCAGAAGAAGAAATTGTCAGTTTAACAGAAAAATATGAGGGTTATATTAATGACTACAGCCTAAATGTACAGAAGAGCAAAAAAGTTGTCTTTATGGCTGTCAAGGTTCCCCAGAAAAACTTCGAGAAGTTTTTTTCAGGGGTCAAAGAGATCGGAAAAGTAGATCATTCACAAATAACAACTAGAGATGTAACAACAGAATATATCGACCTGAAAGCAAGATTGGAAACACTGGAAGCCCAGGAAAAAAGATTAGTCGAAATGTACAGCAAAGCCTCAACTATTGAAGAGATGCTGAAGATAGAAAATGAGCTTACCCGCATCAGAACTTCCATTGAAAATATCAGCGGACAAATCAAGTATTTGGACAACTCAACTGACTACAGCCTCTTAAACATCGAATTGTATCAGAAGTTGGACATATCCAGTACAGCAAAATTAAGCTTTAAGGATGGATGGAATCTATTTATAAACTCCATTACACTGCTCGCTAAAGGAATTTTGTTAATCTGGCCTTTTATTATACTGGCAGGTATTGTTTATGGTGTCTATAGATTTAAAAAACACAAACAAAAACAGGAATAATGGAGTGGCAGGCGGTACTACAGGAACGGAACCGTTAAGCCTGAGCGGCGGTGTCATCCGGGGTAAATGTGGCGGGCGGTACTACAGGAACCGAACCCTGTCCCCAAATCCTGCTTTTTTAAAGCCATGCCTGTTATGGCGCGGGGGGAATGTCAAACAAAATTAAATATGACCCAGTAGTGGCAGATGCTGCCGGCGATAATGAACAGATGGAAGATTTCATGAAAACCGAGGCCGGACGGAAGATTCGGCCGCTTTAAACCATAGATTATGGCTCCGATAGTATAAAAAACGCCGCCGATCAACAGCCAGGCAAACCCAGGAACAGTGAGCGCGGTGAGCAGCTGCGGCAGTGTCACGATGATTAACCAGCCCATAACTGCATAGATCAGGGTGGATAAATACCTGGGTGCATTTAGCCAAAATCCTGTGACGATAACCCCGGCGACTGCCAGCACCCAGATGCTGATCAGTAAAATTTTTCCTTGCACGCCTCGCAAAGAGATCAGGCAAATGGGGGTGTATGTGCCTGCGATCAAAATATAGATCATCATATGATCTATATACCTGAGCACTTTTGTTACCTGTTCAGAGATGAGCAACAGGTGGTAGAGCGCGCTGGCTGTGTATAATAAAATGAGGCTTATGCCAAAAATAATGAATGCAACAAGATATAAAACAGAGCCATAATTTAAAGCACGCCTGATCAGCAAACCCAGCCCAGCGACTGATAATACGGCACCGAATAGGTGAGAAAATCCGTTAAATGGTTCTCTTACTGTCATGAAATCACTCGATTGATCTTTGGTTTAACACGATCCATCCAAGAAGCTTTGATCTCTTAAAGCCTAAGCGTAGGTGGTGGGTTGTGTCACTAAAACAATGATATCACTTTTGAGTTATATTTAGCAAAGAAAATACCTTTATTATATGTGGGATCAAATGGGGTGGGGGCAGCAAATGGCAGCTGTTTAGCAAGGGGTGTGTAAAATAAGGCGTATTGCTTGAATTATCTCCCGTATGGTATCGTCTGCAGGGTGATGGCGCCCTGGAAGAGAATGTAGATGACGAGGCATTGGCTATAGCAAGGGAAAGCGGCATCAAGGAATCATTATGGAGTGAAGTGCGAAAAAAAAGGGGCACGGCAAATTCATGTAGGAAGTAAATGGGTGTAAAAGTTGCTGGACAATCAACCAACTATGAATTAAGCTATAGCTCAGAAGTATATGTGGAGGGGATACTGATGAGCGAAAGCTTATATCAAGGGAAGTTTTTTGATTATTTTAGCGGATTGAACGATAGTAGAATGGAAGGGAAGATATGGCATCGATTAACCGATATCTTATTCATCGTGACCTGCGGAATTATTTGCGGCTACGATGAGTTTGAGCTTATCCATTGTATGGGCTAA
>NZ_CDRZ01000242.1 GCF_000946815.1 Syntrophaceticus schinkii
CTGCAGGCAAATGAGTACTTACGATTTTATCATGGAATCGGCACGTAGTATCCCGGTAGGTGGCACCGAAATGAAGAACTGCTGATGTCAGGGTATTATCTGCTACGAACCGTGATTTGCTTGAGATGATTGGCAAAGGTGAATTTAGAGAGGACCTTTTTTACCGCCTGAATGTCATAGAAATCAACATTCCTCCGTTAAAGGAGCGTCCTGAAGATGTACGAGCCTTAACATCGTATTTTCTAGGAAAATTCAATGCTAAATATAATGTTTGTCGAGATATTTCTAAGGAGTGTATGGATATTCTCTGCCAGTATAGCTGGCCTGGGAATGTACGTGAATTAGAGAATTTTATTGAGAGACTGGTGGTCATTGTGCGGGAATATGAAATAAAACCGTGCCACTTAACATTAATGCAGAGAGAGAAATTTAAGAAAAATCCCAATATCCCAAACACCCTGAATGCTCCGGATATATCATCGTTTCCTTCAGATATGTCGTTTGATCGAGTTATAGAGAAAGTGGAAAAGGAGCTCATTACCAATGCTGTTGAGAGATTTGGCAGTTCTCGCAAGGTGGCGAAGGCATTAAAGATCAGCCATTCCAAAGCAGCTCGTTTGATCAGGAAATATTGTTAGTATATTTTTGTACTGGCTAGCGCATCAAGTTACTAAAAACGCAGTGGTATCAAAACCACTGCGTTTTGGTGTTTTTATCGGGGATATTGCTGTCCCTGAAGTCTGAAAAAGGAATAAGCGTATTGATTATGATACAAATTGCGTGTCATTTTTGATACAGGCGTGTCGTTTATGACACGCCTGTATCTTATTTTGTGTATTGTTTTGCTGTAAAAATAGGTTTTTTTTAATAATAGCATCGATGGCATGCGCTTTGCATTATATAAAAGGCAAGATTAAGATGTCTGCAAAAAGGTCTTTGACAACCACATAGGGAGACTGGGCGCTGTTAAATTGTAACCAGAATTCGCTCCAAAATACACTGTCTAAATGCAGTAATATAATTGCTTTGTCCAATCAAAAAACAGCCGAAACTCTAAAAGTTTGCCCAAGATATGTAGCAGCGTTTAATGAACTCATTGCTCTAGCACCCGAACTCAAATTGTACTTATTGTTGCAGGTTATTACACAGCACTCTATCCAGAAAACGCCTTCTAAAATTATTTGTTGTCCAGTCACCTGTGTGGTTGTCGGTTTTTATTAATATTTGAAATTTGTCAGACAAGGGGGGTGTTTTCTCTAAAGAGGTTGTGAAGTCACAGGTAAGGGTAAGAAGTAGCAGGCGAAACTAATAAATTGACAAAGCACGGCAATAGATTTATTCAGAGAGTTTAAAAGCTTGCAACTGTAATAGTAAGGGGTGAAGTAATTGGCTGAATCAAATAATACAGCAACAAATGAACCAAAAAGAAAGTTACAAATTGAGCCGTGGATGTTTTGGCCTCCATTAATTCTGTTGATATTATTTAGTGCTTTTGTAATAAGTGATCCGGCCAGAGGTAATGCCGTAATGAAGAAAGGGTTTGATTTCTTATCAGGGCCCCTTGGCTGGTCTTATGGCTGGTTCTTCTTAATAGTAATGGGGATTCTCATTTACTTAATATTCAGTAAATATGGCAGCATGCGCCTTGGTGGTGAAAAACCAGAATTTTCTACCTTCACATGGCTGGTAATGCTTTTTACTGCCGCGACAGGTGGCGCGTTGTTGTACTGGGGTACCATTGAATACTTTTACTATGTATCAGCGCCACCTTTTGGGGCGAAACCATTTTCACTTGCCGCACAGGAATGGGCATCTTCTTATGGCCTGTTTCACTGGGGTTTTATAACTAATTCATTGTACGCACTCTGTGGAGTATTGTTTGGCTATTTTATCTTTGTGAAAAAGATGGATGTATTCCGGCCGAGTGTTGCCTGTCATGCGGTTTTGGGGGATCGCGTCTATGGTTGGCTGGGGAAGGTAATCGATATTTTTTACGTCATCGCCCTGGTTGCCGGTGTAGGAACATCGATTGGTCTGGCAACACCTTTGGCTGGGCATTTGATAGCGAAGTATTTCCATCTTGAATACAACCTAACAATGGATATCGTACTGATCATTATTTGGTCAGTGATCATAGCGATCGCTGTCTACAGCGGTTTGCAAAAAGGCATCAAATATATGGGGTTAGCGAGGATTTGGCTGAGCTTTATTGTTATCGGTGTGGTTTTGGTGGTCGGGCCAACATCATTTATGCTCAATAACTTTACCGATGCTATCGGAACCATCTTGCAGAATTTTGGAAAAATGGCTTTACATACTGATCCCCTGCAAACCACCGGTTTTCCGCAAGCCTGGACGATCTTCTATTATGCCTGGTATCTAACCTATGCAATATATATGGGTATTTATTATGCCAGGATATCCAGAGGAAGAACGGTCAGAGAGGTTGCTTTAGGATGTGTAGGTGCTGCAAGCTTTGGAGCCTGGATGTTCTTTGCTGTGCTTGGAAATTACGCCACCGATATTTTCAATAAGGGTGTCTTGCCTGTTGTTGACATTATGAATAGTGCTGGGGATAGTGCGGCGATTGTGCAGATTTGGAGCACTCTCCCCTGGCCGGCTGTAACACTCTTTATTTTCCTGGCGCTGGCCTTTGTTTCAACTGTAACACTGTTGAACGGTGGGGCTTATACCTGTGCTATGGCGACCATGAAAAATATGCGGAGTGATGAAGAGCCCGCGGGATGGACCAGGATCTTCTGGTCCCTGGCAATCGGTGCAGTTACACTGTCCTTAATGATTGCCGGTGGGTTAAAACCTTTGCAGATGTTTGTAGTTGTTAGTTCGTTCCCCATGATGATAGTGGCAACAATTATTCTGATATCTTTCTTTAAAGAGAGTAAAAAAGGCTGGGGGGATTCACATTCCTGGGGTGAAAAACATGCCTGGGAATCTGAAAGCAGCTAATTATTAAGTGGAGGTGTTTGCCTGCATTTTAAAGTAAGCTGTATAACTATCAAAATGTAAGTAGATCTCATCAAAACAAAAAAAACCAGGAGGTGCTCTAAATGGAAAAGGCAGAAATCATGAAAAAATTGGCTGATGCAGTAGCAGAGGGTGATGATGAATTAACTGTTGAACTGACAAAGAAGGCTTTAGACACAGGGATGGAGCCTGTACAGATTATCAATGATGGGTTAACAACAGGCATTAATGTGGTTGGCGAGCGATTCGGCGCTGGGGAATACTTTTTACCGGACCTGCTGTTAGGTGCCAAAGCCATGGAGGCTGGAATAGAGATTCTGGAACCATTGTTGGCTGGGGCAGAAAGGGAGTTTGTTGGCAGAGTGATTATGGGCACTGTAGAAGGCGACCTTCACTCTATAGGTAAAAACATCGTAATCATAATGCTTAAAGCAGCCGGATTTGAGGTATATGACCTGGGAGTTGATGTGCCTACAAGTAAATTTGCTGAGGAAATTAAGAGACTTAACCCGGATATTGTTGGAATATCTGCTCTGCTCACATCAACTGTTGGGCGGCAAGAGGAAATTATTGAGTATTTAAAAGAAGAAGGCATGCGGGAGCAGGTAAAAGTTATGATCGGTGGGGCACCAATCAGTCAAAGCTGGGCAGATAAAATTGGTGCTGACGGATACGCTGAAGATGCCATCGGTGCTGTGAGAGTAGCCAAGAACCTGTTATAAAAAGATAATAATTGCAGTTTGTCTGAGCAGGAAAAAGATAACGATAATAATGGAGGGGTGAGTATCAGTGAAATTTGAATTGGTTTCAGAAGCTGAACTTAACAAGATGCGGGAAGCAACCTTGAATATTCTTAATAATATAGGTATCGCGACAACTTCAGATAAGTTTCGCAGCTTCCTGCTTGATAATGGTTGTAAAGAAAAGAATGGACGGATTGTTTTCCCACAGCCTGTTATTGACAAAGCCTTAAAGACTGTACCTCAAGAGTGGACAGTTACCGGCAGGGGCGGCGAACATGTAGTAGAGATGGGTAAGAATAAGGCCAATGCTCAGGTTTGTATTGGTATGCCCTCAATGATGGATTTGGATACAGGGGAGAGAAGGGACGCTACCCTTAAGGACCTTGAAGATTTTACCCGTTTAGCTGACGCTTTGGACCATATCAATATTGCGGCACCGATCTTCCCAAAAGATGTTCCACAGGAGTCTCTGGTAACACTGGAAACAGCTACACTCCTGCGTAATTCTACCAAGCCTTTCCGTCTCTGCCTGGAGTCACATGATGAGTGGCCTTACGTTCATGAGGTTCTGCTGGCTGTGGCTGGAAGCGAAAAAGAGTTGAAGGAAAAAGGGTTAGGCTATTATGAGGTATCACCGTTAAGTCCGCTGGATTATGGCAAGGGACCAGCTGAGGCACTGATGGATGTTGTTGAAGCAGGACTTCCCCTTGGAATGGACCCGGCCCCTCTGATGGGAGCAACATCTCCAATTACAATTGCGGGTACTGTCGTTCAGCATATGGCAGAACTTTTAGTGGGTGTTATCACCAGCCAGTTGATGGATCCCGGCCATCATGTAATTGTATCTCCCAGGTCCGGTGGGCTGATGGAAATGCAGTCTGGTGTAGCACTATGGGCGATTCCTGAAATGGGTCTTGGTGGAGGCCTTAACATTCAACTTGCAAAATCCTTTGGTCTGCCGGCAGGCTGCGGCTGCTACACAGGTGCATCCAAGGTTGCCGATGCCCAGAGTGGGTATGAACACCTCTACAATGCATTAGTTCCAGCACTGATTGGGATTGATGTTTGTGGCTCTGCGGGTTCCGTGGATAACGCTTTAATCGGTAGTTATGAAATGTTAGTTATTGATGATGAATTGTCCTCCATTGTTCAGTGGACAATCAAAGGTCTTAATATTAATGACGATACAATAGCTCTGGATGTTATTGAAAAAGTGGTTAATGGTGACGGCAACTTCCTCGGAGAAAAACATACCAGGAAACATATGAGATCCGGCCAGGAGATTTGGAGACCGATTATTTGCCAGCGTGCACCTTATGAAACATGGGAGACAAATGGTCAGATGAGGCTTGAGGAAGTGGCCAAAAATAAAGCAAAAGAAATCCTTGCAACACATCAGGTTGAGCCTTTGAGCAAGGAAGTGGATGCTGAGCTGAATAAGATTATTGACAAAGCTCAGAAAGCATTGGAGAATAAGTAACAAAAAAAACTAATACCGGGCTGCAGAGATTACTACTGTGGCCCGGTAATTACATTAAGTAAAGGCACTCCTTGAGAAAGGATGGTTGATAATGATTATCGTAGGTGAATTGATCAATGCCAGCCGCAAGGCTGTAGGGGAAGCAATCAGCGCACAGGATGCTGAAGCGATCAAGAAATTGGCTGTAGATCAGCATGAGGCCGGTGCTAACTACATCGATGTCAACGCCGGGATCTTTGTAGGGCAGGAGGCCGGTTATCTGCAGTGGCTTGTTAAAACTGTACAGGGAGCGGTAGATGCCCCTTGCTGTATTGACAGCCCTGACCCAAAAGCTATTGAAAATGCCCTTTCTGTTCACAAAGGGACAGCAATGATCAACTCTATTTCTTTGGAAAAAGATAGATATAATGCGCTTTTACCGGTTGTTGCCGGAACCGATTTAAAGGTTGTTGCTCTGTGCATGAGTGATGAAGGAATGCCGGAAACAACAGAGGACAGGGTCAAGATTGCAGATCAACTGATCAATGATCTTGTTAAAAACAATATCCCATTGGATAACATTTATGTGGATCCGCTGGTACAACCTGTTTCTACAAAGAGTACCTTCGGGGATGAATTTCTGAATGCGGTTGACGAGATAATGACAAGGTTTAAGGGTGTTCATACAATTTGTGGGCTCTCCAATATCTCTTATGGGCTGCCGCTGCGCCAGATGCTGAATCAGACCTTTGCAGTGATGGCTATTGCCAGGGGATTAGATGCTCTGATTATTAACCCCCTTGACAGCAAGATGATACAAAATCTTATTGCAGCGGAAACCCTCGCGGGACGCGATGATTATTGTATGAACTATTTAAAAGCTTACCGCAAAAAGAAGTTCGAATAGATTAAATCGGATCGTACTGCGGAATAGTAATAACCGATAGCTTCGGGGGGATATAAAGGTAGCGGGTTCAAATATGATAGATGAGCCCGCTACTAAAATAATCGATGAAAATAACTTAATCAAATATATGAGAAATTTTTTTATGTGGTACCAGCTTAATAATCTGACTGGGGGTATAATAATGGAAAAAAGAGGTCAGATCAACCCGGCTGTATTCTGGCCTGCTTTGATAGTTGTGCTTGGTTTGAGTGTGCCGCTTGCCATCTGGCCCGAAGCAGGAGAGGTTGCTGTAGCAAGCTGCTGGTCCTTTATAACCTCAAAGTTCGGGTGGTTTTTCCTGCTTTTCGGTGCATTTTGTTTTGTTGTTTTAATGTGGTTGGCTTTTGGCAGGTATGGGCATGTGAAGCTCGGCAGTGCGGAGGATAAACCTGAATTCTCTAATTTTAGCTGGGTCGCAATGCTTTTTGCAGCAGGGATCGGCATCGGTATTATGTTATGGTCGATCATTGAACCCATTTATTATCTTAATGCCCCTCCTTTTGGAGTGAGACCTCATTCTCAAATGGCTTTTGAATGGGCGCATATGTATGGGCAGTTTCACTGGGGATTCAGTGCCTGGGCTATCTACTGCCTGCCCACAATACCTATTGCTTATGCTGTTTATGTGCGAAAAGAACCATCACTGAGAATTAGCACCTCTTGCCGAGCTATTTTAGGGGATCTTGTCGATGGCTGGGCGGGTGTGCTGATTGATATCATTGTTATGTTCGGTTTGGTGGGAGCTGTAGGGACATCCCTTGGCCTTGCGGTACCGCTGGTATCTACCATGTTTTCAGAAATGTTTGGAATTCAGCAATCCCTGGGACTTAATGTTTTTATCCTGGTATTATGGGTGTTATTGTTTGGATTCAGTTTATTTAAAGGGCTTCATAAAGGTATTAAAGTTCTGAGCGACATTAATATTTATCTGGCGATAGCTTTGATAGCATTTGTGCTGTTGGCAGGGCCCACTGTTTTTATATTATCTATGTGGTCTAACAGTATTGGGCTGTTATTCAATAATCTCTTACGCATGTCCTTCTGGCTGGACCCGATTACTAAGAGCGGTTTTCCTCAATCTTGGACAATCTTTTATTGGGCCTGGTGGATCGCTTATGCCCCTATGATGGGATTGTATGTGGCCCGAATTTCCCGGGGACGTATTATTAGAGAAGTAGTTCTTGCAGAATGCGTATGGGGTACTCTTGGTTGTTGGGTGTTTTTCGCAATATTCGGTGGCTTTTCTCTTTACCTGGATTGGAGCAATATTGTTCCGGTATCACAGATATTAGCAGATAGCGGTCAGTACGCGGCGATTGTTGCTGTTCTCAAGAGCATCCCCCTAAGTGGTGTTGTTATGGTAGTATATACCATCCTGTGTTTTGTCTTCATGGCAACAACACTGGCTTCTGCATCCTATTCGTTGGCCTCTATCAGTACCAAGGAACTCCGGGGGGATGAGCAGCCCGCCCGCTGGAACAGAATATTTTGGGCAGTTATTCTTGGCGTAGTTTCTATGGGACTGCTTCTTGTTGGTGGATTAAAGCCGGTGCAGCTGTCTTCAATTATTGCTGCTGTTCCTTTAGCACCGGTTTTAATTGTGTTGACATTCTCTGGCTTTAAGATGCTGAAAGAAGACTTTGGGTTCTTAAGTCCCAAGAAGCTTACTATCGATATACCGGATAAAGTGAGAGATTAATACTGATTCAGACCGCGGCCAGGCGTGCTTTATTGCTTTGGCAGACAGGAAATAATCTAAGGCCTGTGCGGTTGATCCTTGTTGCCGTGTGGGAATGCTATTAGAAGAGGAGACGCGAGAGACGCGAGAAAGACTCGAGAACCGTCCCCGCGTCTCACTTCCTCATGAGTACCTCTAGAATCGCAATATCCTTCCTTTTTATCACCACAAAACAGCAAAACAGAAAACCCATCTGGTTATTGTCCTTGTATATACCCTGAATTGCCCCGAAAGGATGAGACGCGAGTGAGACGCGAGAACCGTCCCCGCGTCTCACCGCGTCTAGAGGAATAACTGCAAACTATGTCGAAATTAAATGATCAATGTAATTTGGCCTTCCTTCTGGGAAGAAACAAAGGCAACTATAATACTGGAATAGCTAAGATAGGGATCGGTTTTCAAAAAAATCTTTCTTTACCTCGCACTTTGACAAGGAGGTCTTGATCGCTGATGAAAAACTGCAAAATAATCTTTTGCCCGATGAACAAAGAGATCGAAATACCTGTTGGTACTCCCTTGAAAAAGGCCATGGATATTGCTGAACTGGATTTTGATTTCCCTTGTGGGGGAAGGGGAAGATGTGGAAAGTGTCGGTTGCAGATTCTGAAGGGGTCTGTTCCCCCCTCAGATGCTGATCGTGATCATTTGGATGAGGATGAGATCAGGGCGGGCTTCCGGTTGGCTTGTACTATAAAAGTTCAGGATGACCTCGTTGTTGAACTTCCCTTGGCAGAGGCTGAGGGACACAAAATTCTGGTTGATGCCGCTGAGAGAAAGATGAAGTTAAAACCCCACCTGCGCAAACTTTACTGTGAGGTACCTCCGCCTTCTTTAGAGGACCAGCGACCTGACTGGGACCGGCTGCGGAGTGTTTTGGCTGCAGAAACCAGTGAGCGGGGCTATGTGATATCCCATTCGGCCCTCCAGGCTCTGCCTGGTGTGTTGCGGGAAAAGAAGTTTTCCTGTACAGCGATTATCTCCGGGAATGAGGTAGCAGGAGTGGAGGCAGGGGATACCGCAGGAAGGATGCTGGGGATGGCCTTTGATATCGGCACCACAACAGTTGTGGGTTATCTGATGGATCTTCTGACCGGGAAACAGCTGGGAGTCGCGTCAGCTATGAACCCCCAGACCAAATATGGTGCTGATGTCATTTCCAGGATCACCTATGTCGGACAGGAAGCAGGTGGACTGGAAAGGCTGCAAAACGTCATTATAGAAGCAATGAACAGGATTATCGAAGAGGCTGTGAGTAATGCAGGGTATCTGAGAGAGGATGTCTATGCAGTCACAGTTGTGGGTAATTCCTGTATGCACCACTTATTCCTTGGCCTCGATCCTAAACACATTGCCCTGGCACCCTATGTGCCTGTAACGGGGTCCCCTCAGGATGTGGAAGCGCGAACTTTAGGAATTGAGATCAACCCTGCCGGAAAGGTCTATGTGCTGCCCAATATCGCCGGCTTTGTCGGTGCAGATACTGTGGGTGTTATTTTAGCTACAGAGATGGACCAGAGCAGTGAAATCAGGTTGGCCATCGATATCGGCACCAATGGAGAGATGGTTCTGGGCACCAGGGACCGGCTTTTAGCCTGTTCCACAGCTGCAGGCCCCGCTTTTGAAGGGGCACAGATCAGCTGTGGGATGCGGGGGACAAAGGGCGCTATCGACAGTGTTCAGCTAGGTGAAGACATTACCTACACCACCATCGGTGACGGAAAACCGAAGGGTATCTGTGGCTCAGGGCTGATCGATGCCATTGCTGTTATGCTTGCTGCGGGAATAATAGATCACAGAGGGAGGATTCTCTCCGGTGATCAGTTACCTGGTACCAGGGCTGAAAGGTTTGCCAGTCGTGTTGTAGAACATGAGGGCATGAACTCCTTTATGCTGGCCGCAGCAGAGGAGACGGTCCACGGCAGGCCCTTATTCATCACTCAGCGTGATGTGCGAGAGCTCCAGCTGGCCAAGGGGGCGATTGCTTCCGGAGTGGAGATACTTTTGGAGAAGTACGGGATCCGGCCTGAAGATGTCTTCGAAGTAATACTTGCCGGAGCGTTTGGGAACTACCTGGATAAGCACAGCGCCTGTGCCATCGGTTTGATCCCCTCTTGCCTGGAGGACAGGGTAAGGCCTGTGGGCAATGCCGCGGGAACCGGTGCGAAGGTGGCCCTTGTTTCTGCTGCAGAGTACAGAAGAGCCGCACACATCACCGGTTTTATGGAATACGAGGAACTGGCTGCCTATCCGAAGTTTACGGAAATCTTCAGCAAGGCGCTCTATTTTCCTGAAGAAGAACAGCGTATTTGAGTATATGAAAAGAACCATGAAGAGTCCTGCCTTTGTGGCAAGGGCTCTTTTTTGTTCGGGGAAAAATCTGAAGAGGGCAGGATGCACCAGTCTGGCCGACCATGGGGACGGTTCCTACGGCTGGTCCAGGGGAACTCTATGGAAGTGGCCGGATGCACCAGGAACCGTCCCCAAAATAGATGTCGGATGCCGGAAAACAAGGGGACAACCCCCAGTGCATGTGTAAAACAACATTACAGGACTTTGGCTACTATTTTCATTATCCGCTGTTGTCGACTGGGCGGCATGGATGCCAAAATAGATGTCGGACGCCGGAGGTCGGATGTCGCATCTCTCAGAAATGCGCCAGGAACCGTCCCCGGTGCATTTTTAAAGTTTATGAAGGATGTACATAACTTATGTCGAATATTCCAAGGATGTATTAGTGAAAACTTGATCAAGAAGGCAGGTGGAGAGCCTGCGTTTCCCTCCCCGGTGCTGTGGTGCCAGAATACTCACATTAAATTATTGGGGCTTTGAGAAACCAGGCAGAGAAGTGAATTATGAAGAAGCACTTAATTTTTTAACTGATCTCACGAAATTCGGCTGCAATCCCGGACTGGGGCGGATTCAGTATCTCATGTCTCTGCTGGGCAACCCCGAGCGTTCTCTGCGGGTGATCCATGTGGGGGGCACCAATGGCAAGGGGTCTATTGCTATGATGGTAGCCCGCATCCTGGAGGAAGCGGGCTACCGGGTGGGGCTGTTTATTTCCCCTCATCTCCATTCCTATACAGAGCGCTATATGATCAATCACCAGCCCATTACAGAGGAGCGCTTTGCGGCCCTGATGGGGCGGCTCAAACCCATCCTTGAGAAAATGGTGGCCGAGGGGCATGAACACCCTACTGAATTTGAGGTGTGTACAGCCCTGGGTCTTCTTTATTTCTTTGAAGAAAAGGTTGACTTTCTGGTATTGGAGGTAGGGATGGGGGGGAGGGATCGATTCTACAAATGTGGTGGAGAATTCCCTTGTTTCTGTGATCAGTAATGTTACCTTTGATCATATGGATTACCTTGGTGAAACAATCGCTGAAATAGCTTATATAAAGGCAGGAATTATTAAGGAAGGCGGGCATGTGGTTACTGCCGCCTGGTATCCCGAGGCCCTTAAAGTTATCAGAGAGCGCTGTCGGGAAAAGGAGGCAACCCTGCTGGAAGTGGGAAAGGAGATCCAATGGGAGTTAAAGGAGGCCACACCTTTCTTGACATCCTTTGACATAACAACCCCCTGGGGGGTTTACCGCGACCTGTGTGTTCCTTTGGCGGGACAGTACCAGGCTGTGAACGCTGCAACTGCCCTGGGGGTGATCGAGTTTCTGCGACATAATCATGGTGTTTGCATCACAGATGGGCAGCTTTGTGCCGGTTTTGCGCGGAGCTGCTGGCCGGCACGTCTGGAACTGCTGCATCAGAAACCGATGGTGATGCTTGATGTGTCCCACAATTATGACGGTGCTCGTACATTGAGTGCTGCATTAAAGGAGATTTATGATTACCGTAATCTTATCCTGGTGCTGGGAATGCTGGGGGATAAAGAGCGGGAAAAGGTGGTGGCTGAACTTGCTCCCCTTGCCTCCATGGTTATTATCACCAAACCCTTGAGCCCGCGGGCTGGTGATTGGGAAAAGCTGGCTGATGAGGCACGCAAGTATGTAGAGAGTGTCCGTGTAATTGAGGAGATTTCTCAAGCAGTGGCTGAAGCCATTAAGGAAGCTGATGATCAAGACATGATCTGTATTACAGGTTCCTTTTATATGGTGGCCGAAGCAAGGGGATATCTGCTGGAGAAGTTTTCCCCTGTGCAGAAAAACGCCTGAAGTGCAAAGACAAAGCGTTATGATTATTTAAGTAAATTGGCTTGATCATGAATAAACTAAATCAAAGGGAGGTGCAAAACCTGGGTTTCCTTTTGAACTTCCCATTCCACTGGACCGGAATGCAGCGCCGGACTTCAAAGCGAGTTTGGGAAACCAGGTATGTTGTGAAGAAAATGAGAATACCAGAAGCGACTGTTATGCGGCTGGCGGTATATTCACGATTATTAGAAAATCTTCAAAAACGTGATATTGTGACGACCTCCTCTGGTGATATTGCTGAAGGTGCCGGGGTAAGCCCTGCACAGGTACGCAAGGACCTCGCCTACTTTGGAGAGTTCGGCACTCGTGGTGTCGGTTATAATGTGGAGGAACTCTGTGGCCATGTCAGGCGTATCCTGGGTCTGAACCAGAAGTGGCCTTCGGTGCTGGTTGGGGCGGGCAAACTGGGATCCGCCCTGGCTCTTTATGAAGGGTTTAATATCAGGGGATTCCATATTGTCGGAGTATTTGATGTGGATCCCAACCCCATCGGCAATCGTTTTGGCAGCATTAAGGTGCTGCCCATGGAACACCTCGAACGGGTAATAAAAAAGGAAAATGTGCGAATAGGGATCATTACCGTACCTGCCGTTGCTGCGCAGGAGGTCGGTGAACGCCTGGTTAAGGCCGGTGTTAAAGCAATATTAAATTTCTCTCCCCATGTCATTAATTTGCCTGCTGATATTATTGTACGTAACGTAGATTTTTCCCTGCACCTGGAAGTGCTTGCCTTCAACCTTACTTTTGAATTGACAGAATGTGAAGATGTAGGTGTATAGGAAACCGGATGGGAATCTGCTCCGGTTCTGTTGTAATCTGGGCAAACTTCAACAGAGTGCAATCTTGTATCTCATCGTTTAAAATGGTAGACTTAAAGACAAATAAAAAAATGCCAATAATAGAATGGGTGAGCTATGATGAAGGGGAGTTACCGCAGCCCCTGGTTGCTGGTTATCCTGTTGATTTTAGGTGGGATCCTCGGAAGTCTGATCGGGGATCTTTTAAGCGGGATTCCTGCCCTGCGAATTTTGGCTACTGCCAGGAGCATAGGGCTGCCAGTGACAACCCTGCATCTGGATGTGCTTACTTTGACTCTGGGCTTTACCGTCAAGATCAATCTTTTCGGTGTGTTAGGTTTTATTCTGGCTTTTTTAATTTACCGTCGATTATAAAGGACTGGTATTATGCAGCAGATCATCCTGGCATCAGCTTCTCCACGCAGGGAATCTTTATTAAAGCAGATCTGTCTTGACTTTCAGGTGATTCCCAGCTGTGTAGAAGAGGTTGTTGACCCGGGTTGTGTGCCTCAGGAAACTGCTGTTCAACTGGCAAATCTGAAGGCGCATTCCGTCTCCCGTCTTTACCCGGAGGCGATTGTCCTGGGAGCAGATACCGCTGTTTGCTGTGAGGGACGGGTTCTAGGAAAACCACGTGATATAAGGGATGCTTATCAGATGCTGAAGTTTTTATCCGGGCGCACCCATCAAGTGGTGAGTGGTGTTGTGTTGTGCCAGGAGAGTCGGAAATTGATCAGGGGAGAAGCTGTTACTACTGGAGTTCGGTTTCGTGATTTAACTGATGAAGAAATTGCAGGTTATGTTGCCACCGGGGAACCCATGGACAAGGCCGGCGCCTATGGGATCCAGGGATTAGGTGCCCTTCTCGTTGAAGGCATCCAGGGATGCTACTTTAATGTAGTAGGGCTTCCCTTGAGCAAACTTCCGGAAATGTTCAGGGAGTTTGGGGTGGATCTGTTATGTCGGAGGCTGAATATGGCCTCACCATAAAAAATATGCCCGAAGGTTTAAGGCCGCGAGAGAGACTGAGGGAAGCAGGCCCAGGTGCCCTTTCCGCAGCAGAACTGCTTGCTATTATTCTGGGCACCGGAGTGAAGCAGGAATCTGCTATCCAGCTGGCACACCGTATTCTGCTTGAACCTCGCGGACTGCGCTTTCTGGTGGAAGCCGATTTCGATGAGCTGTGCCAGATCAAGGGAGTGGGATTGGCCAAGGCTGCTCAGATCAAGGCTGCCTTTGAGTTGGGGAAGCGGCTGGCTTGTCTTGAACCGGATTTAAAGCCTGTGATTCATACTCCGGAGGAAGCAGGTTTCCTGGTCATGGAAGAGATGTGTTACCTCGACCGGGAGCATTTCCGGGTGGTTTTACTTAACACTAAAAATCGGGTGCTGGGGATCGAGACAGTGTCCATAGGCAGCCTCAATGCATCTCTTGTGCACCCCAGAGAGGTCTTTAAAAGGGCAATTCAGAGAAGTGCCGCGGCAATTATTCTGGTGCACAACCATCCCAGCGGTGACCCGTCTCCGAGTCCGGAGGACATTGAGATTACGCAGCGGTTGTGTGAAGCAGGAAGAGTAATAGGTATTGAAATTCTTGATCATATTATAATCGGGGATCATGTCTTTTCCAGCTTCAGGGAGAAGGGTTTGATCTGATTTTATTAGGAAGGAGCTAATAACGTGTTATTCGTTAAAGATCTAGGGATCGATTTGGGCACTGCAAATACTCTAGTACATTACAAGGGAAAAGGGATTATTCTCATGGAACCCTCTGTTGTAGCTATTCGCCGTGACACAGGGGAAATCTTGGCAGTCGGGGAAGAGGCCAAGAAGATGATCGGGCGTACGCCGGGCAACATCATTGCCATCAGACCGATGAAAGACGGTGTGATCGCAGATTTTGATGTTACCCAGAGCATGCTGCGTTACTTTATCGGTCGGGCCATGCAGAAGCGCAATCCACTGGTGCGCCCGCGAGTGGTAGTCAGCACTCCCTCCGGTGTGACCGCAGTTGAAGAAAGGGCTGTCCGGGAGGCTGCTCTGCAGGCCGGAGCTAAAGAAGCATACCTCATTGAAGAACCCATGGCTGCAGCAATCGGAGCAGGGCTGCCGGTTCAGGAACCCACAGGAAACATGATTGTCGACATTGGAGGGGGGACCACTGAAGTGGCGGTGATTTCCCTGGGTGGGATCGTAACCAGCAAATCGATCCGGGTTGCCGGAGATGAAATGGATGAGGCTATTGTACAGCATATCAAGCGTGTTTATAACCTGATGATCGGGGAAAGAACCGCTGAAGATATAAAAATTAAAATAGGTTCTGCACTCATGGATGAGGAGATAGAAACTTACCAGGTACGTGGACGTGACCTGGTAACAGGTTTACCGAAAACAGTAGAAATTACCTCAGAAGAAATTTACAGCGCTCTGGAAGAGACTGTAACCAGTATAGTGGACGGCATCAAGGTCTGTCTGGAAAAGACACCTCCGGAACTGGCTGCAGATATCATGGATCGCGGTATTGTCCTGGCAGGAGGAGGGGCGCTGCTTCGCAACCTGGATCAACTGGTAAGCCAGCAAACTGGAATTCCAGTTTTGATGGCAGAGGAGCCGCTTTATGCGGTAGCTCTTGGAACAGGAAAAGCTCTGGAGAATATCGATATCTTAAAACGTGTGATGGCAGCAAGATCTGCTCGTTAGGGTGATTGTCTTTGAAAAAACGTTCCACATTACATAAAAAGATGGCTGTACTCCTGGTCATTGCTGTGTTTTGTGTTGCTTTGGCTCGCCTTACATCTCTTTTTACCGGGGGTATTTTTTTTAATGAACTGCTAGCCCCGGTACAGGGTGCTGTCATGCGATCCTGGCATAGTGCGGGGGATTATTTTGAGTACATCGGGCATGCCCGCCGGATCAGCGCCGAGAATGAGGACTTGCGTAACCAGTTACGGGAACTGACCTGGGAAAACAACCGCTTACAAGAGTATGTTTTGGAAAACCAGAGGCTGCTGGAGCTGCTTGATTTCAAAGAACGCTATGCTGAGCATTATAGTTTACTCGGCGCCAGGGTAATCAGCCGTGCTCCTAATACACTGTCCAGCATGGTGGTTATTGACCGCGGCAGCAAGGATGGTGTGCAGAAAAACATGGTTGCCGTATCTAATGCCGGTCTGGTAGGTAAGGTGATCGCTGTAGGTCCCAGTACTGCTGAGGTTCTGCTTATTCTTGACCGTGAGGGTGCAGCCGGGGCAATGGTTCAAGAAAGTAGAACACCGGGAATTGTAGAGGGGACAGAAGAGGGCCCTGGGCTTTTAAAGATGATTTCCCTTCCTTATGATGCACAGCTTGAAGAGGGGGAAATGGTTGTTACTTCCGGGATGGGAGGCATTTTTCCCCCGGGGCTGCCCATCGGAAAAATTATCAAAGTAGAGGGCGGTGGGGTCAACAAGGTTGCTCTGGTACAACCCCTCGTGGATTTCGACCGCCTGGAGGAACTGTTCCTGATTACTGGATCTAAGCAGTCCCAATAAAATTATTCCAGAGCTGTCTCTCATAATGATTTTTCTAAAAATCTAAAGGCAAAACCAGCACAATAGTGAAAACAATGCCGAAGTCGGGCATGTGGTGTTACCAGCACTAAGCAGTTCCTGGGAATTTCCGACCTCCGATTTCCGGCATCAGACATCTATTTTTATCAGACATATATTTTTATTCAGATATCTGCTTTTCGGGGAGGGAAGAATTTTGCAGGATAGATTTTGGCGTTCCCTACTGATCCTTTTTTCCTTTATCCTTGCCTTAATTCTACAGACGACCGTTCTTCCCCTCATGCAGTTCAGGGGTGTGATGCCTGATCTGCTTTTAATATTAGTTATTTTTACAGCACTGTTCAGCAACTCCACAGTAGGAGGGGTAACAGGGTTTATCGTGGGCTTTTTACAAGATCTTGTTATCTCTCGCTATTTGGGTCTTTGTGCGTTGAGCGGTCTTCTGACGGGATATTTGGTGGGACAACTGGAAGGAAAGTTTTTTAAAGATAACCCCATAGTGCCGATTTTACTCGTTTTCGGTGGTACGTTTGTATATAATGCCGTCTATTTTTTAGGGAGGGGGTTATGTGGCTCCTTTCCCTTAACCCTTATTCAGATGACGCGAACTACCTTTGCAGAAGCCATCTACAATATTATTCTTACTTTTTTGCTTTATTATCCCTTCATGCAGCTTTTCTGTCACATGAAGAAACCTAAATCAGGTAACTACCAAAATAGTTTTTACGGGTGAGTGTAAATGGATGATAAGAAATTACGGAAAAAGTATAAGTTTTTTCAGTGGTTTACCGTTCTTCTTTTTTGCATCCTAATCATGAGGTTGGTCACCCTTCAGCTCTTAGAGACTTCTATTTACCGAACAAAGGCGGAGCAGAACCAGTTTCGCCTGCTGCCTATCCATGCGCCCAGGGGTGATATCACTGACTGCAACGGTAAGGTGCTGGCTGCAAATAAGATCGTGAATACGGTTTCCCTTGTTCGGCAGCAAACTGGCACAGAAGCTATGGAGCAAACTATAGAAAATCTGGCGATGCTACTTAAATGAATTTTATCCGGAGATCGATACCAACTATATTAAGCAGATCTTGGATGAACACAAAGAGCGCTCTTATGAGCCGGTGGTGATCAAGCGGGATATCCCCATCGAGGTTGTGACATGCCTTGAGGAAAGAAGACAGGACCTCAAAGGGGTGATCATTGATAAAGAGATGGTTCGCTTTTACCCGGAAAATTTTATGGCAAGCCATGTAATAGGCCATATCGGGGAAATCAGTGAGGATGAATTGAAGAATGATGAATACTACAAACAGGGTGATCTGATCGGCAGGTTTGGTCTGGAGGCCCAGTATGAAAAAAGCTTACGCGGTAAAAACGGCTTTCGCCAGGTTGAGGTGGATGTCAACGGCCGCCCGATCTCTAACGAGAACCTGAAAAGAGTTGAGCCGGAACAGGGAAACAAATTGGTATTGACCCTGGATAACGATTTACAGAAGACCCTGGAAGAGAGTATGGATAAATCTCTGGAACAGCTCAAAAAAAGTGCGGGAGCCGCTGTGGTGATCGATGTGAAAACCGGAGCCATTTTGGCTATGACCAGCCGCCCCAGTTTTGACCCCAATAAACTGGTGCCCCCGGTTTCTACAAAGGCTGTACAGGAATACATCAATCCAGGAGAGGGCAAGAAATCAGTTATGCAGAACAGGGTGATCAGCAGCAAATATCCCCCGGGGTCCACTTTTAAACCGGTTACAGGGCTAGCCGGCTTGGAATCAGGAAAAGTAAAGGCGTCTGACGTCTTCAACTGTAAGGGTGTCTGGTCGGAGACGAATACGAGATGCACCAAGGCACACGGGCGAGTTGATTTTTTACGGGGTATGGCTGCGTCCTGTAATATCTATTTTATCGAAGCGGGAAGGCGTGCCGGGATCGATATAATTTACAAGTATATTCAGGAACTGGGATTGGATCAGAAAACAGGGGTTGATCTGCCAGGGGAGGTTTCCGGAAGCTCCTCCAACCCCGAGAAAAAGGAAGCCGCACAATTGCCTATCCTGGAGAAGTGGTATCAGGATAAACAGGAGGAGATCGAAAAGAAGTATGATCAATTGCTCAAAGAGGCAACAAGCGAGCAGGAAAAGAATGATCTCATTTTCCGTAAAAAGGATGAACAGCGGGTTTTGAAAAATGAATATCAGATTAAATACAACTATGATGTCAAGTGGCGACCCCATGACACATATATCTTATCCTTCGGCCAAGGGGCAAACGAATTTACCCCCATGGGTCTGGCTAATTATACTGCTGCTATTGCAAATGGGGGCAAGCTGATGCGACCCTACCTGGTGCAGCGGATCGAATCGCCTGATGGCAAGGTTATCTCAGAATTTAAACCCCATGTCATAAACCAGGTGGATGCCTCAGCGGAAAACCTGGCCATGGTTCGTGAAGGGATGAAGAAAGTAGCTGAGATCGGGGGCACAGCTTACGGTGTTTTCAATGATTTTCCCATCAAGGTGGCTGCTAAAACAGGAACCGCAGAATCAGGATGGGGTAAAGATATCTACCACGGTGTGTTTATCGCTTTCGCCCCGGCTGATAACCCGGAAATAGCCTTCGCCGGGATTATAGAGGAGGGCTATCATGGTTCTACATCCGCCGGCCCAATAGCCAAAGCGGTATTTGAAACATACTTTGGCCTGGATCAAGAGGTTGGGAATGGTGAGGTGACCGAGAGTACACCTGTCACCCCGTCCAGGCCATCCACTACACCTCAACCGACAACAACCACCCCGGCTGACCCGACGAGTCCTCCTCCTGCTAATGGGAATACCGGAGGCACCGAGAATAACCGGGATACCGGAGATAACGGAAGCGATGGCAATAATGGGAATAATGGAGATGATGGTGATAGTGGTAATTCTGGGAACAGTGATCAGGGGGATAATGGGAATCCCGCAAATGAGGTGCCTCCCAGCGACTAACGACATCCGACATCCGACCTCTGTTTTTCAAGCAGGTTAGCTAATAATGTCAAAGCAAAGAAAAAAAGGCTGGAAAAACGAGGAATATTTCTTCGGTTTTTTTTTTAGTTAAGGCAGGAATAGAAAAGCCGCAGATAGAAAACATCTATCGAAAGAAGTGGGATTGGAGGGAACAGCATCCGGGCATGGTAGACCTTGTAACAATAAAAGGGAAGCGTTCCGGACTGATCATCGAACTGGATCCGGATGAGGATTTTCAAAGAGTTTTAAATCGCTTTGTGGAAAAACTCCAGGAAGCAGATAGTTTTCTGGAGGGGTCCACAGTTAGCATTGATGTCGGTACAAGGAATTTTAACTCCCAGCAATTATCGGACTTGAGGAGAATACTCGTGTCCCACAAACTGCACCTGCGCTGTATTATGGCAGGTAATAGAGGGAATGACCAGGGGGTGAAAAGAGTGGCTGAGGATGCAAAAGAAGTGACATCCTGGCGCAGTCGAAGGAAGAAGAAAGACCGTAAAACTAAGGCGCAAGTTGAGGTTCAAGAGGAGACAGCTGCGACAATAGAGGCTTTCCATACTGTGGAGGAGCAGCCGTGCACCAGGGAGTACACTTTAGAGTCCGAGGAAATAAAGAAAGGAGAAAAAGAAGAAGAAAAAGAAGATATTCCGGTAATTCTTTATACTCCGGTACGCCAGACGCGAGATGATATTATATCTCAGGAACAGACGATTCTGGTACAGCGCACCATTCGCTCAGGACAGAGGGTTTTTTATCCGGGGAATGTGGTTGTCTTGGGAGATGTCAACCCAGGAGGCGAAGTGATAGCCGGGGGTAACATTATTGTTATGGGTACCTTTAGGGGTATTGCCCACGCCGGGGCACTTGGCAGAGATGATGTAATTGTAGCGGCACTGCGACTGGAACCTGCGCAGTTGCGTATTGCAGGGTACATTACGCGAGCGCCGGAAGGGGATTTTTCTATACCTTTCCAGCCGGAAATAGCCAGAGTAGAAGATGGGATTGTAATTATTGAACAGTACCAGCCCGGGTACGACCGTAATCACAGGGGCGATCATAAAGGGGGAGCTTAAATGGGTGAAGCTTATGTAATTACTTCTGGTAAGGGTGGGGTAGGAAAGACCACCACAACTGCTAATATTGGCACCGCACTGGCTATGCAGGGTTTTCGGGTGGTGTTGGTGGATGCTGATATCGGGCTGCGGAACCTCGATGTGGTTTTGGGGTTAGAAAACCGAATCGTTTACGACCTGGTGGATTTGGCACATGAACGCTGCCGGATGAGGCAGGCTTTAATACGCGACCGCCGTTTAGAGAACCTCCATCTCCTGCCGGCTGCTCAGACGAAAGACAAAACAGCTGTTAATCCTGAACAGATGAAAGCGCTTTGTGAGGAGCTTAAAAAGGAGAATGATTTTATTCTCATGGACTGCCCTGCCGGGATTGAACAGGGGTTTAGAAACGCAATCGCCGGCGCTGATAAAGCTATTGTTGTCACAACACCCGAAGTGGCGGCAGTACGGGATGCCGACCGCATTATCGGACTTTTGGAGGCATCGGAAATCAAGGATCCCCTCCTGGTTTTAAACAGGATTCGACCCAAGATGGTAAGAATGGGAGATATGCTTGATGTTGAAGATGTGATCGAACACCTGGCCATTGATTTGCTGGGAATTGTTCCCGATGACGAGTCCATAATTATTTCGACAAATAAGGGAGAACCCGCGGTGCTGAACTCAGCCTCCAGAGCCGGGGAGGCCTATCGCAATATAGCACGCCGCATCGCCGGTGATGAGGTTCCCTTGCTGGATCTTGAAAACAGGGGAGGCTTTATGAATCGTGTCCGGCGTCTGCTGGGGCTACGAACGGGGTGATCGGAGGAGATGCAATTGTTAGAATTACTGCAGCGTATTTTTGGTAGGGATTCGCTTAAATCAAGCAAAAATGTTGCACAAGAAAGACTACGTCTTGTGCTCATGCATGACCGCCTGGATCTTTCTCCACAGGTGCTGGAAGAACTGAGGTCGGATCTGATGAATGTCATCAAAGACTATATGGAGATCGATGAAGATCAGATGGAGATCAACCTGGAACAGGACAAAAAGTGTGTAGCTCTGGTGGCCAATATCCCGGTACTCAGAATGAAGAGACTGCCCAGTCACTAAAAATGATCTCCCTGTCCTTGATCTTCCTTCCATAAATAATGGACGCCATCACAGGAATAGATTATTATAATAATGGAGTCCGTTACAGGAAGGGAGAGGCAGGAGTTGGCCTTCAACAAGCGCCTATTAAAAAATCTTGATTATGTTTTAATCGGGAACATTATTCTGATTATGGGCCTGAGCCTGCTTATTCTGAGCAGTGCTACTGCCAACATAGCCGCGGACCCCCTGTTCTATGTGAAAAAACACCTGATTTCCATCGGACTGGGGGTTATCTGTGCTGTTATTATTATTTCCTTTGATTACACAAAACTGATGCGGTTCGATAAATACATCTACCTTTTGTTAATTATCCTGCTGGTTGTTGTTGATATCAAAGGTATTGTCTCTCATGGGGCACGGCAGTGGCTTTCATTGGGGCCATTTGTCTTCCAGCCCTCAGAATTTGGAAAAATTATGATGATCATCTGCTTTGCATCCTTTCTTGTGAAAAGGCAGGGTGAATTAAGGACACTCAAGGATCTGATTCCTTCTTTTCTCTATTTTTCTGTGCCCTTTTTATTGATTGTTCTCCAGGATCTGGGTACAGCACTTGTTTTTGTAGTTATCCTTTTTGGCATGCTCTTCATAGCAGGTGCCAAACCCAGCCTTTTGTTGGGCATTATCGGCACAGGACTGGCTGTGGTTGTATTGGCTGTGGGCTTGCATTTATCCCCCTTGGAGCTTCCTCTTCCCTTAAAGGACCACCAGATCAACCGCCTGACTGCCTTTATCGATCCCTATAAAGATCCACATGATACAGGCTATCATATTATCCAGTCCCTGGTGGCTGTCGGTTCCGGGGGGCTCTTGGGAAAGGGGCTTTACCACGGCACCCAGGTACAGCTGAATTTTTTGCCGGAGCACCATACGGATTTTATCTTTTCCGTTGTAGGGGAAGAGCTCGGTTTTGTAGGAGCGGCATTCGTCCTGCTGCTTTACTATATCCTGATCTCGAGGACGATCCGTACGGCCTTTCGCTCCCGGGATTTATTTGGAAGGCTTATAGTAGGTGGTATTGTCTGTATGTGGATGTTCCATATCTTTGAAAACGTGGGGATGGCCATCGGAGTGATGCCTGTTACCGGAATACCTTTGCCCTTCCTGAGCCACGGCGGCAGCTTTATGATCACCAATCTGGCTGCAATAGGCCTCATCTTAAGTGTGCAGCTGCGCAGGGAAAATATGTTGTTCTAGTTATATTCAACCATCTGCAGCCATATATAAAAACGAGAGGTGGTTGCAGATGAACAGGTCATTCGGTTTTGCAGCTTCCAATTCCATGCAGCGGGCACACAGGATTAGAGGTTTTTGCCTGCGGCTGGCAGCAGCCCTGCTGATCTTTGGGATCGTCTTAGGGATTTCCGCTTACGGTGGAGCACCAGGGCGAGCTGTGCGCAGTGGTGTTAACTATTTGCTGACAAAAAACTATGATTTTTCCGGATATAAAAAAAGTATGGGGAAGGCATTCAAGTGGGTACCAAAGCTGCCAACTCTTGGGAGCAAGCCAAAACAGGATTTAGATGTGGAGGTCAGCACACCTGGAAAACTGCCGGACCTTCCTGTCTCCGGGAAGCTTGTCAGGGGGTTTGGCTGGCAAAAAGACTCCTCAAATTGGCCGTACTTCAGTGAGGGTATTGAACTGGCTGTGACTGAGGGAACCCTTGTGCGGGCCGTGTTCCCGGGGAAGGTGATCAGTGTGATGGCAGATACGAAGATAGGAAAGGTTATTCTCATAGAGCATGACCACGACTGTGCCACACTGTATGGAAGGCTGGGAGAGACCGGTGTCAAAGCCGGGCAGGAGGTGGTCCAGGGCCAGGTTATCGGTACTGCCGCAGATACACTCTTTTACTTTCAACTCAGGGAGGGGGAGCGCCTGGTTGACCCCATTTTACGGCTTCAGCAGTAAGATAAATAAGTTAATAGGTTGGTGCCAGGCACCAACTTTTTATTTATTTCCTTGTAATGGGGAGAATAATAAAATAAGCTATAAATTAGTGGTTGGTGAAATGAGATGTGGGAAGTGGGAAAGATGCATAGGGGACGGTTCCTGGCGCACGTGCATATTTCTCAGACTTCCGGTATCTGACTTCTGTTTTTTTAGGAGGCAGTATTTGTGACTTTAGAGCAAGTAATTTTGGAAGAGATCTTACCACGGGTGCGCAGGCCCGCCCGATATCTAGGTACCGAATGGAATGCAGTTCGCAAAAACTGGGGTCATGCTGCGGTAAAAATGGTTTTTGCCTTTCCCGATCTCTATGAGGTGGGGATGTCACATTTGGGGCTGCAGATTTTATATGGTCTGGTGAACAGCCGGGATGATTTCCTGATGGAGAGGGTTTTTGCCCCGGCTTTGGATATGGAGGGTGAACTGCGCAAGAACGGTCTGCCTCTGTTCAGCCTGGAATCCCACAGACCCCTTATGGATTTCGATGTTATCGGGTTTACACTGCAGTATGAGCTGACCTTTACCAATGTGCTCAATATGCTTGATCTGGCAGGTATCCCTTACCGCGCAGAGGAGCGCCGTGACCACCACCCCCTGGTTATTGCCGGGGGACCGAATGCCTTTAACCCGGAACCCATTGCTCCCTTTATCGATGCTTTTTTGATCGGAGAGGGTGAAGAGGGTATTCTGGAGATCTTGGAGGCGGCCGGTGAGGTCAAGGGTGGCCGGTCGAGGGCGTCCAGACAGGAAATGCTGGAGCGTCTATTAGACGTTCCTGGCATCTATATTCCATCTTTTTATCGCAAAGAATACACAAATGATGGTAGAATAAAAGAAGTAGTCCCTCTGCATCCTCGGGCACCGGAGCGGGTGCCTCGGCGTGTACTGGATGACCTCGATACCGCCTATTTCCCTTTGTCCCCACTTGTACCACTGGCTGAGGCTGTTCATGAGCGGGGGATGCTGGAGGTGTTTCGCGGGTGTACCCGTGGCTGCCGCTTTTGTCAGGCGGGGATGATCTACCGGCCGGTGAGGGAAAGATCACCTGAGACACTTCTTTCCCAGGCTGGGGAGATCGTCAAGAACACCGGGTTTGAGGAGGTCTCCCTCGTTTCTTTAAGCAGTCTTGATTACAGCGATATCCAGGATCTGATCCCGCGATTAGCCGGAGGGTGTGAGGCGACCAGAACCGGGCTTTCGCTCCCTTCACTGCGTGTGGATTCCTTCAGTGTGAAAACAGCAAAAAATCTCCCCGGGCGCCGGACCAGTATTACCTTAGCTCCGGAGGCAGGAAGCCAGCGTCTGCGGGATGTAATCAACAAGGGGGTTACTGCCGGTGATCTGATAGATGCGGTGGAGGCTGCTTTAGAGGCTGGCTGGTTTGCCATTAAACTTTATTTTATGGTAGGGCTGCCTACAGAAACAAAGGAGGACCTGGAGGGCATCGCTGACCTTGTAGAAAGTGTAATCAAGGTAGGAAAGGGGCGTTGCCATAATAGGAAAAGGCTGCGTGTGACCGTCAGCGCTTCCTCCTTTGTACCCAAGGCACATACTCCTTTTCAGTGGGAGGGCCAGGACGCAAGAGATCTTCTCAAGGAAAAACATGAATTCGTAAGATCCCTCATCAAGAAGAGCAGGGCGATTTACAACTGGCACAATATTGAAACCAGCTTTTTAGAGGCATGTTTTGCTCGCGGTGACCGTGATATGGCCGCGGTTCTGGAAGGAGCATTTTTAAGGGGCTGCCGGTTTGACGGATGGACTGAGCATCTTCGCTTCCCCCTCTGGATGGATAGTTTTCAGGCTGCTGGTCTTAACCCCGATCATTATGCCACAAGGTGTTTTGCTTATGATGAGGTGCTGCCCTGGGAGCTGATCGATTCAGGGGTTTCCAAGGAATATCTGATTCGCGAGCATGAGAGGGCACTGGCAGGGGAAACAACTCCGGACTGCCGCCAGGTCTGTGGGGAATGTGGGGTCTGTGCATCCTTAGGTGTGGCCACTCATTTGGTTGAGGGGAGGGGATGAGGGGTGCCTGTCTACCGTCTTCAATACGCTAAACAAGATAGAGCACGTTTTCTTTCCCACCGCGAGTTGATGACAGCAATGCAGCGGGCCTTACGGCGGGCTTCTTTCCCACTTACTTATACAAGGGGGTATTAATTACCGCGCCCGTGAAGCTTTTTCTTTTTGGGCCCCCCCGTTTAGGAGTGGGGTGTGGCGGGATTGCGGGAAGTATATGGATCTGGAATTA
>NZ_CDRZ01000243.1 GCF_000946815.1 Syntrophaceticus schinkii
CTGTGTACAGCGTGCCAAGGTCATTTGGACTTCCGGGGAAGTTCCGGCCTGGCTCGCCTTCTATCGCCTGCCGAAATGTTGCCTTCTTCAGGACGGAATGAATCGGCCTTCCCATCTCGCACTATTTCGAAGCTCAATCCCTTCAACCTTGCGGCTTTCGGCCCGCTGTCTCGCCTGCCTACGCTTAAACATAGCTGTTACCAGCTATGCTCCAAGGCTGGCTACGGGTGGTTGGCTAAACCTTGCCCGGTGGGATTCCCACCCACTGAGTGTCACGACCTGGCTTGGTCGCTCCCGTCCCCGGTGCATCTCACTCCATACAGCAGATATCCTTGCGCAAGCGTTTAATGATGCGTTTTTCCAGCCGTGATATGTAGGACTGTGAAATACCCAGTAAATCAGCAACCTCTTTTTGCGTTTTTTCCTTGGTTCCGCGCAAACCAAAGCGAAGTTCCATAATTTTGCGTTCCCTGGGTGCCAGCCTGCTCACAGCAGTATGCAGCAGATTGCGATCCACCTCTTCCTCTAGATGACGGTAAATAATATCGTTCTCTGTACCCAGAACATCTGAAAGAAGCAGTTCATTGCCATCCCAGTCGATGTTCAGCGGCTCATCAAAAGATACCTCGGATCTCGTCTTATTGTTTCTGCGCAAGTGCATTAAAATTTCATTTTCGATACACCTGGAGGCATAGGTAGCCAACTTGATTTTGCGCTGGGGTTTAAAGGTATTAACAGCCTTGATCAAACCGATTGTGCCTATAGAGACCAGATCTTCAATCCCCACACCGGTATTCTCAAACTTGCGCGCAATATAGACGACCAGCCGCAGGTTTCTTTCAATGAGAGCATTCCTGACACTGATATCCCCTGTCTCCAGCTGATTTATAAGAGTCATTTCCTCATCACTGGTCAGGGGAGGAGGAAGTGCCTCATGATTCCCCAGGTAATAGATATGGGATGGATATTTAAATCTCCATAGAATCCTGATCAGCCACAACCGTACCTGCCAGGCAAATGAACTTGTTTCCCTCATCAGAATCCCCCTCACATAAATTATTAATTCATAGCGGCCTGAATCAAATCAGGATGAAGCAGGGCACGATAACTCCCACGCGGCGATAAACGCCTGTTATAGATACCGATCACAACATCGGTTTTGCACACCCTTTGATCCCCTGCCAAAACTATTATCTCATCAGGCCGGAAACCGACCAGCATTCCATGGCGCTTGCCGATGGTTGTAAAGGGTATCAGCCGAAAAGAAAAGACACTTCCTTCATCTGGTATTACCTCAATTAGTTTTGATAAATCCACTTCCCCACTCGTATCGATAATTTCTTGTAATTCAACTGGTAAGTACGGTTTCAAAACACCGTACTCCACGATAATCACCGGTGACCCCGTCAAAGGATCCACCAGTTGGTTCCCGGTATCCACTAAACCGGTTACACTGAACTGCTTCCCCTGTATGCGGATCTCCACAGGAACCTTCAATAAGTCTTGTAACAGTGACTTTTTAAGATAAGCTATCCCGTATTTTCCCAGGACAACCGCTGTCACTAAAGCAATCAGCAGCCAGAGGTAGTGAAGTGGCAGATTACTCATTATACCTGTCAGTGAGCTGCTGCCCATCAAATAAATAAGTCCAAGAACAGCACCGCCCATGGTAAAAGCAACAAGGTAAAAGTAGAGAACCACCTGCCCGAACTTCTTTAACGATAAAGGAAGATATGCTGCCATTGCCATCAGTACAGAAACAATGATTTTCATTTCCAGCCCGGACAGAATTTGAAAATCAGGCAGTAAAACCAGAACACTGTAACACGCTCCGATGACCGCTCCCATCATCAACCGCCAAAAAGATACTCTGATCTGGGCCATCTTTGCTGCTGCCCAGAGAACCACAAAATCCATTAAGAAATTGATCAAAAAGAGCATATCCACATAAACAGCAGTACTTCCGGGCATGGCCCTCACCCTGGTAGATTAATAATAGTTGAATATCCATTCCTTCCATATATATGCATAGAGTCTTATTTCATACCAGTGATCATTATAAAGGATTCCTGTTAATATAATTGTCATTATATGCCATCCTGCAAGCAATAAAAATGCCGAAAGCAGCCGCTTTCGGCGTGAAATATGTTAAGTTATGGTAAACATGCTATATAGCTTACATTTCAAAAAAGAAAATGATCCATTATACCAATAACAGAAAGGTTATTGGCAGTATTTGATGATTTAACCTGTTCTAGCGCTTGCGCAAGAATGCCGGTATATCTAAATCATCAGAAGTGAAGGAACGCAGATCAACCACAGTATTTTCTTTCTCTGCCTTAGAAACGGAATCGAACCCGGTGGCAATCACCGTTACCCTGACCTCATCCTCAAGGTTCTCATCGACCACAGCACCAAAAATTATATTGGCATCCGGGTCAGCTGCCTGAGAAATAATCTCTGCTGCCTCGTTCACCTCAAAGAGACCTAAATCAGGACCTCCGGTAATATTCAGCAAAACACCCCGCGCTCCCTCGATAGATGTCTCTAGAAGGGGGCTCGAAATGGCAACTTTCGCTGCTTCTGTGGCACGGCTTTCCCCTCTGGCACTGCCAATCCCCATTAAAGCTGTGCCTGTCTCCGACATGATAGTTTTAACATCTGCAAAATCCAGGTTGATCAATCCGGGTACAGCTATAAGATCGGAAATACCCTGCACCCCTTGTCGCAGAACATCATCTGCAATACGGAAGGCCTCATTGATCGAGGTCGACTTGTCCACCACCTGCAGCAGACGGTCATTGGGTATCGTGATCAGGGTATCCACCTTGCTCTTTAACTCCTGAATCCCTTGATCCGCCTGGTTTGCCCGTTTTTTCCCTTCGAAAGTAAAGGGACGGGTAACCACACCAACTGTAAGAGCACCAATTTCCCTGGCTACTTCAGCAACAACCGGCGCTCCACCGGTCCCAGTTCCTCCACCCATACCTGCTGTCACAAAAACCATATCAGCCCCTCGCAGGGACTGCATCAATTCCTCACAGCTCTCTTCTGCCGCCTTTTTCCCGATCTCCGGATCTGCACCCGCTCCCAATCCCTTGGTAAGCTTAGCACCAATTTGGATCTTATGCTCTGCCAGGGACAAATTCAGAGACTGGGCATCAGTGTTTACAGCAATAAAATGCACACCCTTGAGCTCTGCCTGGATCATTCTATTGACAGCGTTACTACCGCCGCCTCCGACACCAATGACCTTGATATCGGCAAACTGATTTGTGTCTACCTCCAATTCTAACATCTCCCTATCGATCCCTCACTTCTTAAAAAAGATCTTGTAGCCATTCTTTTACTTTACTGAACATCGCTTTCATAGATAAGCTATCCTCATGCTCTTCTTTTACCTGTTGGCGTCTGGCACCATATAGAAGCAGCCCAACACCTGTAGCATATTCAGGGCTGTGGACCACATCTGCCAGGCCGCCAATCCCTTCAGGGTATCCGACCCTGACCGGTTTTTCCAGGAGATCCACCGCCAGTTCTGCAATACCGTGGGTTAGAGCACTCCCACCTGTCAGAACAATTCCACCAGGCAGCAACCCTGGATAACCGGAGCTATCCAACTTATTCTTTACAAGGTTGATGATTTCCTGCACACGAGGTTCAATGATGCTGGCGATCATTTTTTTGGAAACCCGGAAGGTATCCCTACCCCCTACACTGGGAACATCAACAAACTCGCTGTCAGATGTCAGGGCGGGAAGTGTTCCTCCATGCTCTTTCTTAATGATCTCCGCCTGTGTCAGAGGTGTTCTCAAGCCAACAGCCAGATCACTGGTAATGTAATCCCCGCCTATCGGTAGAACAGCTGTATACCATAAAGTACCCTGTTCAAAAAGAGCAATATCGGTTGTGCCGCCCCCCATATCCACTACAACTACACCAAGTTCTTTTTCTGCCGGATATAAGACAGCTTCTCCAGAGGCATAACCGTTTAATACCAGCTCCCAGGGGTGAAAACCTGCGCGCTCACAACATTTAATTATATTTTGCAAAGCGGCATTTACAATGGTTACAATATGAGTTTCCACTTCTAATCTTGAACCAATCATACCTATAGGGTCAAGGATATTTTCATTTCCATCAACAAGATATTGGCGGGGAATAACATGGACAATTCTGCGATCATGAGGAAGAGCAATTACTCGTGCCGCTTGAAGAACTCTCTCTACATCTTCCGGCATTATTTCCTGATCAGAAGATGAAACTGCAACAACACCACGGTTATTGAGGGAGGAGACCGTAAGCCCTGTAATTCCCACATACCCTCCATCGATCTCACGACCGCTCATCTGCTCCGCTTTCTCAATAGATGCCTCAATAGCACGCACTGTGTTTTCAATATCGATCACATTGCCTTTACGGATTCCGGCAGATTCCACGGCTCCAAAACCGATAACTTGAATTTGTCCGTCCCGTCCAACTTCCCCGGCAATGACTGCAACCTTTCTGCTTCCAATATCAAGGCTTACTATCATATTATCCCGGGCCAACTGCCGCACCTCCATCCACCGGAATTCATAATAAAGAATCTCTTCAACATAAATCTATGTTTTCCTTTAATTTTCTAGTGAGGAAAACAAATTTATCCGCTGTTCATCTTTCATCTGACACTTAACCGCAGGTGCCTGTACACTCCTGATATCAATGTAATCTATTCCTTCAACACCACCCAGTAGGTCCAGATAGGATGCAGCCAATTCAAGTTTTTCCGGCAACTTTTCCGGAGTTCCCAGATAAACCGGAATCCCCTGTCTTGTGTAAGCAACCAGATTATCAGTATTAGCAATGTTAATTTCAGAAACTAACTGCTGAACATCCTTATCCAAAACAGCTAAAACTGATTTCAGGTAGCCGCTGTTGCTGACTCGCTCTCCCGGGTTCAGTGAATCCGGCTTGAGTCCTGTAATGATCGGGAGATCATAGCTCTTTGACGTTGTATATTTTTCAAGGCAGTACCCCTTCCCATCAATAACTACAAAGCTCTCCTGAGCACAGAACAGTGCCAGTGGTTCCCGCTCCTCGATAGTGATCACAACGCCGTCCGGAATGCGCTTTTTTACATTTACAGTTTCCATCAATGGTATAGAAAGCAGGCGCTTTTTAACCAGTTCCGTATCCAGTTCAAAGTAATTGATCCCTGGTCTCAAACCACTTTTCTTAATTATCTCCGCCTCTGTCACTTGTGAGTTTCCCCTGGCCTCAATGTTTTTCAAAGCAAAGAAAGGCGACTGACTGAAATAATAGACAGCGATGATACTCAAGGTTATCAAAAGTAAATTCCTGAGAACCCTGAGGAATTTCTGCAAGTCCCGTTTTTTTCTGCGCGGCTTCCGCCTCTTTGTAGAAGGAGTCATCGCTTGTCCATCCCATCTTCAAAAAAATATGATGATTCTAAATGATTTCACGTGAAACTTGGGCACCCAGCATCTTCAGCCTGGATTCGAGGTTTTCATACCCGCGGTCCAGGTGCTGTACCCCTTCAATAATTGTTGTGTTCTCTGCAGCAAGACCACCCAGCACCAAGGCTGCACCCGCCCTCAAATCGGTCGCTTCCACCACTGTTCCTGTCAGGTCTTTGATACCTGTGATCACTGCACTTCTTCCCTCAAGACGGATTTGAGACCCCATTCTCCTCAGTTCTCCAACGTGCCGGAAACGGTTCTCAAATATATTCTCTGTAATAATGCTGGTTCCTTGAGCCAGAGCTAGAAAAACCATCATTTGGGGCTGCATATCTGTAGGAAAACCGGGAAAGGGCATTGTTCTGATATCCACTGCCTTCCAATTAGAAGGCGCTGTAACAATGATCCTGTCATCTTCTTCTTTAATGGAAACCCCTGCTTCACGCAGTTTTGCGGTAACTGCCTCTACATGCTCAGGGATCACGTTGTTGATCAACACCTCTCCCCTGGTAATGGCAGCTGCCACCATAAAGGTTCCGGTTTCTATGCGGTCGGGAATTACGCGGTGAGCGATCTCCTGGTTAAGCTTTTTCACGCCATCGATACGAATGGTATCCATCCCTGCTCCCCGGATACGAGCACCGAGTTTATTTAAAAAGTTCTGCAATTCAACGATTTCCGGTTCCCGCGCCGCATTTCTGATAATTGTCGTTCCCCGGGCAAGGGTTGCCGCCATCATGATGTTTTCAGTTGCTCCAACACTGGGGAAATCAAGATGAATGTCCGCTCCCTGGAGTCCGGCAGCCTCAGCTGTAATACAACCGTGGTCATCATCGATCACAGCCCCACAAGCCCTTAATCCCTTTAAATGCAAATCCATGGGGCGTGATCCAATGGTACAACCGCCGGGATATGAAACTTTAAACCTCCCACAGCGGCCCAAGAGGGGACCCATCACCAGATTGGAAGCCCGCATACGCCTTGCCAGGGTAGGAGGCACCTCTAAAGAGCGAAGGCTTGATGGGTCTATTTGCATGGTATCTCCTGTCCAGTTAACCTTGACACCCAGAGATTCCAGAGCATCTTTCATGGTTTTAACATCAATTAAAGAGGGCACTCCCTCGAGAACAACAGGTCTCTCGCTTAACAGCGAGCCGGCCAGGAGCGGCAAAATCGCATTCTTTGCCCCACTTATCGCAATGGATCCTCTTAGCCTTGTACCCCCAGTAACAAGCAACCTCTCCACCCAACTCACCCTTCCTCCCCCAAGATCAAAACCTCAGGTGCTAACATAATGCCTTTTTGCTCAGAAACTTGTTCCTGAATGGTCTTGATCAGCTCTAAAATTTCCCTCGCTGTAGCAGAACCGCAGTTGACAATAAAATTGGCATGCTTGGGCGAAACTACGGCATCCCCAATGCGGTGTCCTTTTAACCCCACTTCCTCAATAAGCCTTCCTGCATAATCATGAGGTGGATTACGAAAAACGCTTCCGGCGGAGGGAAACTCTGTTGGCTGCATCTTACACCTGAAGGCAAGGTTTGCCTCCATGCGAGCTGCAATATCTTCCTTCAGTGCAGGTGTGAGCCTGAACACAGCCCTTAGAATAATCAAATTTCGCCCCTTTAGGGAGGAAGAACGGTAGGAGAAAGAGAGTTCGTCCTGTAACCACTTCTGTTGTTTTCCCTGATGGTCAATGGTTTCCACTTCCTGGACAAGACTTCCGATATCCTTCCCGAAAGCACCGGCATTCATTATAATGCCCCCACCCACTGTAGCAGGAATGCCGGCAGCAAATTCCAGACCGCTTAAGGATGATTTTAATGCCATCCTGGCCAGGGCGGGAAGCATTACCCCTCCCTCTGCAGTTATCATCTCTCCCTGCAGAGAAGCGCCCTTAAGACCCCTCCCGAGTTTGATAACCAAACCACGGACACCACCGTCCAAGACGAGCAGATTAGAACCATTACCGATCACAGTAAGGGGCAGACAATATTCCTGGGCAAACAGCAGGGCCTTCTTAACATCCCCTGTTGTCCAGGGAATAACTAACAGATCCGCTGGGCCGCCAACACGCCAGGTTGTATAGTTTTTCATAGGCACCTGAGCAAATACCCGGCCATCTACCTTCTCTTCCAGTTGTTGAGCTAAAACCTGCCAGTTCATAAAAGCGACCCCTTAATTTCCCAGTAAACACTGTCGGATATTAGAAGCAAGATTCCTGCCCACAGTCCAGACATCCCCTGCTCCCACAGTCAGAACCGTGTCTCCTGAACGGAGCTCTTGTAGAAGATAGTTTACTACACCATCAAGTGAATCAATATAAACAACGTTTGGTACCGTTTTTTTGCAGTTCTTGGACGATCAGCTTCGCTGAAACACCATCCATCGGCCTTTCCCCAGCTGCATAAATATCTGTAATAATCACAAGATCACTTCCCTCAAAGGCCTTTCCAAACTCCTCTCTCAAGAACTTCGTCCTGCTATAACGGTGTGGTTGAAAAACAGTGATCGTCCTTTTCCGCTTGACCCCGAGAGCTGCTTCCATCAGTGCCTTGATCTCTGTGGGATGGTGTGCGTAGTCATCGATAATTTTGATCCCATCATACTGAGCTATCAGCTGAAAACGGCGCTCAACCCCCTGAAAGTGAGCGAGCGCTCTGGCAACATCAGAAAAAGCCAAACCCAGATGCATACCTACAGCAACTGCAGCTAAGGCATTTTGAATATTGTGCAATCCAGGTATCGAAAGTTTCAGAGTGCCCAGAAACACGCCCTCATGAAAAACCTCTGCTTCTGTTAACAAACCCTTCTGGACAATATTCCTGGCCTGGTAGTGGGGGTTCCCCTGAATCCCATAAGTAACAGTTTTGACTCCATCTGTAGATAATTGACAGACATAATCGCTGTCACTGCAGAGTAAAGCAAAGCCATCTCGTCTGATATTAGAGAGAAAATCCTGAAAAGCTTGCAGAATTCCTGAAATATCTCTGTAATAATCCAGGTGGTCATCATCTATATTTGTAATAACAGCTATGAAAGGTTTTTGTTTAAGAAAAGAACCATCGCTTTCATCTGATTCCGCGACAAGGTATCTTCCCTTTCCCAGGCCGGCATTACCTCCCAGTTCAGAGATATGCCCCCCGATCAGATAAGTGGGGTCAAGCCCGTTTTCTGCCAGGGCCACAGCAATCATGGCGCTGGTGGTTGTTTTGCCGTGGGACCCTGTAACAGCTATCCCCTGATAAGACTCCATAACCTTTGCCAGCAGTTCTCCGCGGGTCATGACCGGCAAGCCTTTAGAACAAGCGGCAGATAATTCGATATTGGAGGGGGGGATAGCAGAGGAAACAACCACAGCATCCAGACCATCTACAATATTTTCTGCCTGATGCCCTATAGCAATTTGAGCTCCTCGCTGCCGCAAGCTCTCGACCACAGGTGATGAGACAAGATCAGACCCACTGACCCGCATCCCCATTTCCAGCAAAACCTGGGCAAGCCCGCTCATACCCACACCACCGATTCCAATAAAATGATACCACTTGCCAGTCACTGAACCAATCTCCTCCCTGTTTGCACTGTACTAATCCAAATAAATTTTGTAGGTTTGTCACAACAACAGTTTATGTCTCACTGTCTGTGAAGGTGCAGAGTGACTTTTTCCCAGCATTGCGCAAAATACCGGCGATCAACTCTCCGGCTTCCGGACGCCCTATCCGGCGAGACTGTCCAGACATCTTTTGACGCAAGTCATTATCACCCGCCAATTTTTCTATCTCCCGGAGCAATTTGACAGGTGTTAGTTCCTTCTCAGGGATTAATATAGCTGCCCCATGGCGCTCCAGATAACGAGCATTATGATACTGGTGATCCGCGGTTGCAAAAGGATAGGGGATCAATATCGCCGGAATCCCCAGGGCAGTCACTTCCGCAAGTGTTGCCGCCCCTGCACGGCTGATCACCAGATCAGCAACTTTAAGGGCATACTCCATTTCTTCTAAATATGGTTTTATAACTAGTTTGCCAATATCATCGGTATTTATCCCCATGTGTTCCATGTCCTGGCAGAACTGCCGGTGCTCGGTTACCCCTGTCAGGTGAATAACCTGAAGCTTTGGAAGGGCAGCACTGCCATGGCAGATCTCTTGATACACTTCCAGCATCACCTGGTTGATACACCGCGCACCACGGCTTCCCCCGGTAACCAGAACTGTGAAAGTATCTGGATCCAGTCCGAAATATTTATAGCTCTTCAGGGGATCTGCTTTAAAAATCTTGCTGCGTATCGGAAGTCCTGAATGAACTAATTTCGCCCTCAAAGGAAAAGATCCCTTTTCAGGCAGAAAAGTAGTAAATGTTACCTCCGCCCAGCGCGACAGCAGTTTATTGGCCATCCCGGGTACAGAGTTTTGCTCGTGTAAAAAAAGCGGCACTTTTAAACTGGCAGCTGCCAGCCCGAGGGGTACTGAAACATATCCCCCGGTAGCAAAAACAGCCTGTGGGCGAACCTCCTTGAGTAAACTCAGCCCCTGCAGATAGCCTTTCCCCAGTGATGTTAAGTCACATATTGCCTTAAAAGAAATATTACGCGGCCACTTTCCGGCTGCAATCCGGCGAAAAGGATACCCTGCCCCAGGCACCACTTTGCCTTCCAGACCCTCACCTGTTCCTACAAAAATGATTTCGCAGCCGGGTTCTAACTCACGCAGTAGATCTGCAACAGCCAGTGCCGGGTAAAGGTGTCCACCTGTACCGCCACCTGTAAATAGCACACGCATCCCTTATCTCCTATTCCTCAACATAACGTGATATATTTAAAAGAATACCTATTCCCAGTAAATTCAAGGTCAAAGATGAGCCCCCATAACTGATAAAAGGCAGGGTAATCCCCGTCACCGGAAGACTTCCCGTCACCACACCTAAATTGATTACAGCCTGCAGTATTACCATAACGGTAATCCCTGCGCCAAGAAGTGCACCAAAGGAATCAGGTGCCTTAATGGCAATCTTTAATCCCCTCCACATAAAGGCCACAAAAAGCAGCAGCACAAAAGTTGTCCCAATAAACCCCAACTCCTCAGCTAACACCGCGAAAATAAAGTCTGTATGCTGCTCCGGAAGATAAAGAAACTTCTGTCTTCCCTGACCCAGTCCTGCACCGAAGATTCTCCCGGAACCTACCGCCAGCAGAGCTTGAATCGTCTGAAACCCCTTACCCAGTGGATCTGACCAGGGATCGCGAAATGCCATAATGCGTTTCATCCGGTAGGGTTCTATCATAATTGCCAGAGCAGCCAGGCCGCTTCCTAAAAGACCCAAAAATCCCAGGTGGCCTATCCTCGCCCCCGCAGCCAACAGCATGAGAAATGCTGTGCCTGCAATGGTAGCTGCTGTCCCCAGGTCAGGCTGCATCAAGATCAACCCACAGACCACACCCACCACCAGCAGTGGGATAGCTAAACCCCTAACAAACTGCTTGATCTGATTCTGTCTTTCAGCCAGGTACTTTGCCAGAAAAATAACCAGTGCCAGTTTAGCGATCTCAGAAGGTTGAAACCTTTGACCCGCGACCCCAATCCAGCGAGTGGCATCCTTGATGGTGATCCCCACTCCTGGAACCAGCAACAGGAGCAGAAGAAAGACAGCAATGCCAAATATGGGATATGCCCATTTCCGGTAAATCTTATAATCTATATTCATCACCACAAGCATTCCGGCAATCCCCACGAATGCCCAGATCAGCTGGTTTTTAAGAAAATGGGCACCATCAGCGTAAGCTATCTGGGCATAAACATAGCTAGAACTGTAAACCATCACAATCCCTACTGTTAGCAAGAGGAGTACGATGACAAAGAGAATAAAATCAGGGGCACTGCGCTTACTTTTCACTAATCAACCCCTCCTTTAGAGCTCCTCAACCACTTTCCGGAAGAGGTTACCCCGCTCCTCATAATCCCGGAACATATCCCAACTGGCACACCCCGGCGAAAGCAGTACCACATCACCGGTCCGGGCCATGCTCTGTGCTAATCTGACAGCCTCAGCAAGGGAGCTGACTTCCCATATTTTATCAAACCCTACAGCCATCGCCTTCTGTCGGAAGAGCGGAGCTGCCTCACCCAACAGGATCAAGGCCTTGGCCTTTTTTGTTATTTTCCGCATTAATTTATCTAAATTGCCCCCTTTATTCCTTCCCCCGGCAATCAGAATAATCGGGCCTTCGTAGGAATCCAGAGCTTTCACCACTGCCTCAGGATTTGTGCCCTTTGAGTCATTGACATAGCACACTCCGTCCAGTATCCGCACCTCCTCGATCCGGTGCGGAACACCGGGAAAAGAAGTTAAGGCTTCAGCCACATACTCTTTATCAACTCCGGCTAAAAGGGACGCAGCAGCGGCAGCCAAAGCATTTTCCAGGTTGTGAGAACCAGGCATCTTTATATCTTGCACTGTACACAACAGCTCATCTCGTCCCTTAAAATTATAGATGATTTGCTCTCCCTGGACACCTATCCCTCTATGTGGGAGCTTGCAGCAAGAAAATCCACACCTTTGGCCAGGAATGGTATTCATATTGCTTAATACCCCTGGGTCATCCAGGTTGAACACCGCATAATCATCAGATCGCTGATTGGCAAACAGGCGTGCCTTCATCCTGCCGTAAGTTTCCAGGTCACCGTGCCGGTCCAGGTGATCAGGTGCAAGATTCAAAAAAACACCGATATGAGGCCGAAAAGCTTCTATGCGCTCCAATTGAAATGAACTCACTTCCACAACCCAATAATTGACTCTTCGCCAAGGCTTTTCTAAGTTTTTTTCCACTTCCTGAATTAAGGGCACTCCGATATTTCCGGCGACCACAACCTCAAGTCCTGCCTGTTTAAAAATAAATCCCAGCAGAGAAGTTGTGGTGGTTTTACCATTGGTGCCGGTAACAGCTATGATCGGCTCTTTGATAAAGCGCCCTGCCAGTTCCAATTCACTCCAAATAGGAATCTTACATCTTTCTGCTGCCAAAACCGGCTCAATGTTCCTGGGAACACCGGGGCTGACGATAACCAAATCAAAATCGCCTGGCTTTATTTCAGGATATCCACCTGTTATCAAAGAAATAGGAAGTTTCTTTAATTCCTGCAACCCGGAACCTAACATATCCTCACTCTGCTGATCTGTGCCTGTGACCAGGGCACCCTGTTTTGCCAGAAAACGTGCCGCGGCCTGCCCGCTGCGGGCCATTCCAATAACCAGTGCTTTTTTCCCTTGCAGACTAAACAAATTAACATCTCCTACCTGAAAAACAAAGTTCGGAAGTGTCATCCTTATAAAGCAAGCAATCCGAGGATGGCAAAACATAAGCCCATCAGCCAGAAAAAGTGAACAACCCTGACCTCAGACCAGCCGGACAGCTCAAAATGATGGTGCAGGGGGCTCATCTTGAAAACGCGCTTCCCGGTTAATTGAAAGGAAATTACCTGAATAATTACAGAGAGCACCTCCAGGACAAAAACCCCACCCAGCAAGAATAAAACCAACTCTGTCCCGGTGATTACGGCCAGTGCCGCCAGAGCACCCCCCAGAGCAAGAGAACCGGTATCACCCATAAATATTTTGGCAGGGTGGTAATTATACTTGAGGAATCCCAGACAACCCCCGCCTAAAGCCCCTGCAAAAACCGCTGCTGCATTGTGACCCGTTTTCCAGGCAATTAAAGCATAAGCAGCACAGGCGATCACCATTAAGCCGCTGGCCAACCCATCCAAACCATCTGTGAGGTTGACGGCATTTGCAGCAGATATTAAGACAACCGCTACAAATATATAATAAAAAAAATCCCGCTTCTATTTCCATCGCGGTAAAAGGCACAGCGATGGTTGTACCCCGCCCCAGAAGATAGGCTCCCCAGGCGAGTAAAATCCCTATCAACAGCTGGCCGAGAATTTTAGCTCTAGCCCGCAGGCCCAGGGGCCTTCTGAGCACAACTATGAGGAAGTCATCCCATAACCCCAGCAGCCCGCATCCCAGCATAATTAGAAAAAGAAACATTGTTTCCCAAGGATTGGTTGTGAAAAGGAATCCGGAGATACCCGCAGTCAAAAGGATCATAACCCCACCCATTGTAGCTGTTCCCTGTTTTTTTAAATGGGTGCGCGGTCCATCACTTCTAACCTCTTGCCCGAACTTCAAACGCTGTAATAACGGGATAAAAAAGGGGCCAATTGCCAGCACGACAACCAGACTGACTACAGCTGCCAGGATCACCCTTGTCAATAGAGTCACCGGTGATCACCATCCTGGAGGGATGCGGTGATCTCTTCCATCTGCATACCCCTGGAACCCTTGATCAGTACAACATCCCCATCCTGAATATATTTTCTTAGAAACGACACTGCTTCTGATTTTTCCCGAAAAACATGGACACGTTCCTGATCAAGACCCGCTCTAAGAGCACCTGCTGCAATTTCTTGAGCCAGCTGTCCAACTGTACAGAGACAGTCAATTTTTAATTCAGCCGCCCTCACTCCAACCCCTTGATGGCCGTGAACTGTCTCTTCACCCAATTCATACATCTCACCCAGAACAGCAATTGTTCTGGTGCCCCCGGACTCAGATAACAGTTCTAAAGCAGCTTTTGTTGACGCCGGGCTGGCATTATAGGAATCATCAATAAGCCTTGTCCCATTAATTCCTGATTTAACCTCCAGCCGCATTCCTGTCAGTGAAGCAGATTCAAGACCTGCTGCTATTTCCTCCGGGGTTAATCCAAACCTGTAGCCAACTGCCGCGGCAGCCAGTGCATTTGTCACATTATGTGCCCCTGGCAGTGGAAGGAAACAGTGGGTTTGCCCGGCGGGTGTACAAAGATTAAAATCTACTCCCCGCAGATCATGCACAACCACCTGAGAAGCACTTATTTGGCAGCCATCTCCGGCACCATAAAGGATAACCTCACCTGATACCTTTTCTGCAAGCTTTACCTGCCAGGGGTCCTGGGCATGCAGAACAGCACATCCGTCAGCCGGCAGAAAGTTCAACAACTCCCCTTTTGCCAGTGCAATGGCCTTCTGAGAACCCAATAGTTCCATGTGGCTCTCACCTATATTGGTGATCACCCCCACCTCCGGGCGGCTGATCTCACATAAAAGGGTGATCTCACCCGGCCCCCGCATGGCCATCTCCAGAACAGCCACTTGATGGCTGCTATTTAACTGTAAAAGCGTCAAGGGCAGCCCAATTTCATTATTGTAATTCCCTGTTGTTTTTAATACCTTGAACCGCTTTCCCAGCACACCTGCAACTAAATCCTTGGTCGTGGTTTTTCCGGTGCTCCCGGTAACGGCAACCACACGTATCTTGTATAAATTACGATAGCAGCGCGCTAGATCCTGTAGAGCCTTAAGCGGGTCAGAAACCATAATCAGGGTGGCCTCTGTTTGAACTGCCACCGGGCGGGAAATAACAGCACCTACCGCCCCTTGCTCAAAGGCCTGCTCCAGATAATCATGCCCATCAACCCGTTTTCCATGAAAGGCAAAAAACAGATCTCCCTGCCTAACCTTCCTGCTGTCAATACTCACACCTGTTATTCTAATATTGCTATGAACGCCCTGTACAAGAGTACCCTGTACGGCTTCCATAATCTCCTCTAACTGCATGGACTCCATTGTTTAATTGCCGATCTCCTTTGCAAGAATCTCCCTGGCAACCAGGCGGTCATCAAAGGGAAGGACCTTATCACCGGTGATCTGGTAGGTTTCATGTCCCTTTCCCGCGATCACTACAAAATCCCCCTCTTTTGCATAAAGAAGGGCATGCCTGATCGCCTGATAACGATCAGTGATGATCGCATAACGTGCATTTTTGACACTGCGAATGCCTTCCTCGATCTGTTGTTCAATTTTTTCCGGAACCTCTGAGCGAGGGTTGTCGGAGGTAATCACAGTATAATCGCTCACCTCTCCCGAAATCCTGCCCATCAGAGGACGCTTCCCCTTATCGCGGTCACCGCCACAGCCGAAAACAGTGATCAGCCTGCCGCGGGAAATCTGACGGGCTGTATGAAGAACATTTTCCAAACCATCCGGGGTATGGGCATAATCGATAACTACCGCAAATTCCTGCCCCTCATCCACCGGTTCGAAGCGGCCGGGCACCCCCTTCATCTTCTGCAGGGCATCTTGAATAAAAGGCACCGGAACTTTCTCCTGCAGTCCCACACTGATAGCTGCAAGACTATTATATACATTAAACTCCCCTGGCAGGGAAACATTAACTGGAAATTCTCCTTCACTGTGGACCACAGTAAAACTGCTCCCCTCCGGAGTAAGCTGAACCTGATCAGCTCTTGCATCTGCCTGTTCATGAATACCATATGTAATTACAGGAACCCGGGTACATTTTTCGATCTGATGCACTGCCCTGTCATCGATATTGACCACTGCATAACAGGGTCGCTGCTTTGTTCTCTCTTTCCCCAAGCCATCAAAGAGCAGCATCTTAGCAGCCAAATATTCATCTAGGTCTGTATGAAAATCCAAGTGGTCCTGGGTTATATTAGTAAAAACCCCAACATCGAATTCACAGGCAGCCACCCTTTGCAATGTCAGCGCATGAGAGGAAACCTCCATTGCAACGGTTTTTACCATGGAGGCTTTCATCTTTGCGAGAATAGACTGCAAATCAAGAGATTCGGGTGTTGTACGCACAACAGGAAGTTTTCGCTCACCGACTTTGTTCCATATAGTGCCAATAATGCCTGTGAGTTCACCTTTATCACTGAGCACTGCTTCAATAAGATGAGTGGTAGTTGGTTTTACCATTTGTACCGGTGACCCCGATCAAGGTGAAATCCGTGCTGGGGTGGATCGTAAAAATTTGCGGCCATCAGTGCAAGTGCCAGGCGGGAAGAGTTTACCCGGGCAAAGGCAATTCCCGAAGGCACATCTATATCTTTTTCGATCACCAACCCTACAGCTCCCCTGGATAACGCATCCTGGATAAAAAGATGCCCATCTGTACGGTAACCTTGAATACAGACAAAAATATATCCTGGCTGTATCTGACGGGAATCATAGTGTAATCCTGTTACTACCCGCTCAAGTCCAGCGGCAGTAACCAACTCTACATCCTGGAGTAAATCCTGAAAAGTAATAGGCACCCTTATCACCTCTATTTGGCTATCTTAACCATTATTCCCCATCACAGCCCGGCTCAATCAAGGCATTACGGCATAACCTCTATACCGGGCGGTGCCCTGAATTTAACCTTTACCTGACCACCATGGGGAAGTCGTGCCCCAGGAGCAGGGTCCTGCTCTCCCGCAATTCCGGTGGGGTATGGCTCCCCTTCAGGAATCAGCACAAGCCCCATCATCCCTAACAGCTCTGCAGCATCCCGCATACTTTTCCCTTTGAGATCAGGCACAACTCGTTCGCCATCCTCAGCACCATCGGTTTTATGCAAATTAAGCAAAACCTTGCTCCCCTTCTTCACTTTGACGCCATCAAGGGGAACCTGCCCGTAAACTATCTCACCTGAGCCGGAATGCTCACTTTCCAGCCCTGCATTTTTCAGTACTTTATCTGCTTCCTGAACAGGAAGATTGATCACCAGCGGCACAACCGACATCTCTTGATCAGGCACCTCTTCACCTTGCTGGTAGCGTACCGGAACTTCTAAATAGCGGAGGCTGTCCCGCATAACCTCTTTGAAGGCAGGAGCTGCCACGGTCCCACCATAGTAAGGATAGCCTTTAGGTGTATCAACTACAACAATGGCAACAAGTCGAGGGTCATCAACAGGTGCAAAACCAATAAAGGAAGCAACATAATCGGTGGTGGAATACCCCCCACCAGGTGCCGGCTTTTGCGCTGTACCCGTTTTTCCGCCTACAGAATATCCTTCAATTTTAGCATTGCGACCCGACCCCTTACTAACAACCGCTTCCAGCATCTCCCTTTCTAGCCGCGAGGTTTCCTCTGAAATAATCTGTCGCACCACCTGAGGCTGATGCTTTTTCACTACCTCTCCCTCACGGTTAGATAGTTCCTTGACAATATGTGGTTTCATCAATTTCCCGCCATTGACAATGGCGGACAGTGCGGTCACCATCTGCAAAGGGGTTACACTGTTAGCCTGACCCATTGAAATAGTGGCCAGGTCAACAGGTTTGACCTGTTTTTCCGGTATAACAATACCGGTTGCCTCACCTGGCAGATCAATTCCCAGTCGGCTGCCATAACCAAAGCCATCGATATATTTATATAATCTCTGGACACCAAGTCGCAGGCCAAGAGTGACAAATCCCGGGTTACAGGAGTTCTGAACAACCTCAGCTAATGTTTGGCTGCCATGCCCCTCATAGGCCCAGCAGCGGATAGTCTCCCCATTGACCTTGATATAGCCCGGATCATAAAACTGTTCCTCTTTGTTGGTCACACCCTCCTCCAGAGCTGCAGCAAGGGTAACAATTTTGAAGGTCGAACCGGGCTCATAACTGTCAGCAACAGCTGTGTTGCGCCGCGCCGCTGCCGGATAGTCATGGAATTTATTGGGATCAAAATCCGGTCTATTAGCCAAAGCCAGAATTTCTCCAGTATCTGGGTCCATCACAATTATTGAAGCACTTTTAGGGGAACGTTCTTGCATAATCTTATCAAGTTCCCGCTCTGCAATATATTGAATTGTCTGATCTATTGTAAGGACAACATTGAGGCCCTGTTCAGGTTCCACATATTTTCTTGTTGATTCAGGGATCTCATGGCCTGCCGCATCATACTCCACAAGCAGGCAGCCATTGATACCCGCCAGCTGTTTATCATAAGCAACCTCAATTCCTTCTAAACCCTGGTTGTAGTCACCTGCAAAGCCCATTATATGGGCTGCAAGATTCCCCTTGGGGTAAAAACGCTGGGGCTTGGCGATGGTCCCAATCCCTGCAAAATTCTTTTCACGCAGTTGTTTGACCTGTTCTTTATTGAGCTTGAATTTAAGCCATACAGAATGCTGCTCTTTGGTAATCAGCTCATTTACTTTCTTTTCTTCCATATCGAGGATACCGGCTAATTCCCTGGCAATAATATCTGATTTTCCGGACTTTTTCACCTCCGCAGGAATAGCGTAACAGGCCTCAGCACTAACACTGACAGCCAGCTCTTTTCCATTCCGGTCATAGATGACGCCTCTCTCCGGTTCTACAACAATTTCACGGATTCTGTTCTCCAGGGCTTTATGCTGATACCATGTACCCCTGATAATCTGCAGGTAGGCCAGGCGCAGCAGCAGAAAAACAAAAAACAAAAAAAGAGTACAAAAAAAAAGCCCGGTTATTCTTCTGCGTACCTCGATGCTGCTAGTGATCAATAAAAACACCCCGTCAATGGGGCGAAGCCTCTGCCCGGCCGATAAACTGCCTTAATGCTACGGACCAGCTCTTTTTCTTTTCTTTATGCTGTTTACTTGCCTTATCCTGTTTTTGGTCCGTAATCTTGTCTTCCGTCTGGAAGAGCAGCGAGCAAGATCTGCTCAGGCTTATCCATCCCCAGTTTCTTGATCGCCACTTCCTCAACCCGGTCTGGGCACTGAAGCTCCGCAGCCTCTAATTCTAACTGCTTATAATCTCTTTGCAAAACAGCTACCTTTTGCCTGTTCTCCTCAACCCTGTAACCCAAGGCTGTAACCTGGTTGTTCTTATGAATATAGAAGAGTCCACATGCAAAACAACTGAAAATAATAACGGTGACCTGAACACATGAGAGTATTTTTTTGCGCTGCTGTGCTCGCCGCACAACTTTTCTCTTCCTGGGTTGCCTGGGTCGCCTGGGTTGTTGTGTATATCTTTTTTCTTCCGCTAATACCAATTTATTCACCTCTCATTTCTTATATTACTCCTGACAGGATAGCAGTTTTTCGGCTGCTCGCAGTTTAGCACTGCGTGATCGCGGGTTGACATTGATCTCCTCATTATTGGGTACAAGAGGTTTTTTCGTAAGAATGCGGAGCACATTTTGGGATGGTGCTGCATGCTCCCGGAACACACCTTTGACAATCCGATCTTCCAGAGAGTGAAATGAAATAGCCACAACCCTTCCACCCGGCTTTAATAAAGGAATCCCCGCCCTAAGCCCTTCTTCAACTGCTGCCAGTTCATCATTAACAGCCATACGCAGAGCCATAAAGGTGCGTCGAGCGGGGTGGGGACCAGTACGACGTGCTCTAGCGGGTATAGCCGCTTTTACGATCTCGACTAACTGCGCTGTTGTAGTGACTGGGGCTTTTTTTCTCTTAGTGACAATAAAAGAAGCAATCCGGCGCGCCCATCTCTCCTCACCGTAACGATAAATGATCTCTGACAGTTCCTTTTCAGAAAGGTTGTTGACCAGGTCTGCTGCAGTAGTCTTTGCTTCCCTGTTCATCCTCATATCTAAAGCAGCATCAGCATGATAGCTAAAACCACGCTCCGGCATCTAAAACCTGGTAAGAGGAAACCCCCAGATCAAATAATATCCCATCAACCTCACTTATCTGCAGTTCCTTTAATAGATCAGCTATCCGGCGGAAATCGCTGTGTATAAACACCACCTGTTCAAGATAAGGTGCCAAGACTTCTTTTGCTCGCCTGATAGCAATCTCATCTTTATCCAAACCGATCAGTCTTCCTGTGGGACCGATCAAATTGAGTATCTCTTTTGCATGACCGCTACCGCCCAACGTACAGTCAACATAGGTGCCCCCCTCCCGGGGAGCCAAAAATTCAACTGCTTCTTTCAGCATCACTGGAACATGTTCCACTTCAGTCAACTAATGCACCGCCTTCACCCATTTTTTCCGCTAATTCTTCATATGTTTCCTCAGCTCCGGTACAGTATTCATCCCAGCGATCCGCAGACCAGATCTCAATACGGGATGAAACACCGATAATGGCAACCTCGCGGCTTACTTTAGACATACTCCCGCAAGGAGGGCGAAATCAGGATACGACCCTGGCCATCCAATTCAACATTCGATGTGGCACCGGAAAAAAAGAAACGGGAAAAAGGACTC
>NZ_CDRZ01000244.1 GCF_000946815.1 Syntrophaceticus schinkii
GGAGTGAAATCGAGAGGGAATAATTGCAGCGTCTTTTAGCAAAGGCTACTCTTGAGTGCCTTTTTTCTTTTTTTTATTCGACATCAAAACGCTTTTTTTTTAACCTAGAGGCAGGATTTTGGCTGTAATTAATTGAAAGTAAGTTTGTTATGCTGATCAATCAGATCGGGGGTGAAGGATTAGGTAAAAAATAGATATAAATATAATTGTATTTTGGGGTTTGGGCGAGACGAAAATATTGAACTGGAGGTTAAGCTATGTTCTCTCTACGCAAATCTGCTGTATTGATTATTGCTCTGGTTATGGTCCTTACCTTCGGGCTCATGGGATGCGGATCTGATTCCGATACAGATGATTCTGATAAATTGAAGGTAGGGTTTGTTTTTGTTGGCCCCGCCGGGGATCACGGTTGGAGTTACACCCATGACCAGGGACGCAAATACCTTGAGGAAGAACTTCCTTATGTGAAAACCACCACTTTAGAAAGTGTCAGTGACAATGACGCCGAAAAGGCGATCACTCAATTGGTTGAACAAGGCAACAAGATTATTTTTACAACCAGTTTCGGTTTTATGGACCCCACGATCAGTGTGGCCGAGAAGTACCCTGATGTAACATTTATGCACTGCTCCGGTTATAAAACAGCAGGTAATGCAGGGAACTATTTTGGCCGTATCTACCAGCCGCGTTATCTGTCAGGTCTTGCAGCAGGCAAGATGACGAAAACCAATGTGATCGGTTATGTGGCAGCTTTCCCCATCCCGGAAGTAGTGAGAGGAATCAATGCCTTTACTCTGGGTGTGCGGGAGGTAAATCCGGATGCTGTTGTCAAAGTCGTTTGGACCCAGACCTGGCTTGACCCACCTAAGGAAAAGGATGCGGCAAAAAGCCTGCTGGAGCAAAATGCTGATGTCATCGCTCAGCACCAGGATTCACCAGGCCCACTCCAGGCAGCAGAGGAAAAGGGAGTTTACAGCATCGGCTATAACTGCGACATGTCCAAATTTGCACCGAAAGGCTATCTCACCTCTCCGGTCTGGAATTGGGGGCCCTACTATGTGGATGTTGTCAAATCTGTAAAAGAGGGAACCTGGAAGAGTGAAGCATACTGGGGTTCGATGGCTGATCAGGTTGTTGACCTGGCAGCTATGAGTTCTTTAGTGCCGGATGATGTCAAAAAATTGGTAGAGGACAAAAAAGGGAAGATCACTTCTGGTGAATGGGATGTCTTTACAGGCCCTATCAAGGACCAGAAGGGCAATATCAAGGTTCCTGAGGGCAAAAAGATGAGTGATGAAGAGATGCTGGGTTTTGACTGGTTTGTCGAGGGTGTCGAAGGCACTATTGATAATTAGCTATTTTAGTACAGGAGGGTATTGTGACCAGGGCAGTTATCGAGATGCGAGGCATTACCAAACAATTTCCTGGGGTGCTGGCCAATGACAGTGTCCATTTCCGGCTCTTAGAGGGTGAGATTCATGCTCTCCTGGGAGAGAACGGGGCAGGAAAGAGTACACTGATGAGCATCTTGAGTGGTTTATATAAGCCCGATGCAGGGGAAATCTGGCTGCGGGGAGCAAGGATGAATGTTATTGGCTCCCCGCGACAGGCCCTTGATTTGGGGATCGGTATGGTGCACCAGCATTTCCGGCTGGTGGATTCATTTTCAGTCACAGAAAATGTTATTCTGGGTACCATTTCCGGGAAGCTGTCATTAAAGATAAAAGATTATGCAGGCCATCTATCAGGGATTGCTCAACAGTTTGGTATGAAGGTTGACCCGTATGCAAAGGTGTGGCAGTTGTCCATCGGTGAAAAACAGCGGGTGGAGATACTCAAACTCCTTTACAGGGGTACTGATCTGTTGATCCTTGATGAGCCAACAGCGGTTCTGACCCCCCAAGAAACCAGGGATCTATTCCAGACATTGCGCCAGATGGCGGCCACAGGCAAGTCTATTATATTAATAACTCATAAGCTGCAGGAAGTTATGGAGGTCGCTGACCGGATCACTGTGCTTAGAAAGGGCAGAAATGCCGGAACTGTTGCGGTCAAGGATACCAGTGAACAGGAATTGACGAGGATGATGGTGGAAAGGGATGTCCTCTTTACCACTGCAGGCAGAGCAAAGACGAGTGAGCAGCCGGTGTTAACTGTTCAGGATTTGTGTGTTCCTGGGGATCACGGACGACTTGCAGTCAAAAATGTATCTATGGATGTACATGCCGGGGAGATCCTGGGTATTGCCGGTGTAGCCGGTAATGGCCAGCGTGAGCTTACCGAAGCACTTACCGGGCTGCGGCCGGTCAGTGGGGGGAAAATACTGGTGGATGATGTTGAGCTTACCCATAAATCCACCCGGGATTTTATCGATGCTCGGGTAAGCAGCATTCCCGAGGACCGGTTGGGAACAGGTCTTGTACCAGGACTTGATGTATATGATAATGCCATCTTAAAAGATTACCGGAAACCGCCTGTTGGGAAGGGGATTTTGCTCAACCACCGTGCTGTCCATGAAAAAGCGGAGAAGATGGTTGATCAGTTTCATGTTCAGGTATCTGATTTACAGTACCCGGTGCGGATGCTTTCAGGGGGAAACCTCCAGCGTCTCTTGCTGGCCAGGGAGATCATGTCACAACCGCGCCTGGTGATCGCTTCTTACCCGGCCCGGGGACTTGATATCAGCGCAACTGAAGCTGTGTACAGAATGCTTCTTGACCTCTGTAATGAAGGGACAGCGGTGCTGCTCATTTCAGAGGACCTTGATGAACTTATAACTCTTGCGGATCGTATTGCTGTTATTTATAATGGTGAAATCGTCGGTGTGGTTCCTATAGAAGATGCAGATATCGAGGATCTGGGAACGATGATGGTTGGAGGCCGGAGGGAGGCAGTCACAGAATGAACTGGGAGCGGTTTGGTATAAAAATAGAAAAGCAGCTGCATACAACTCCTTTGATCTCGTTTAGTATACCTCTTCTGGCGATCCTGCTGGCCCTGCTTGTAGAGGGGGTTTTTCTCTTCATATCCGGCTATAACCCCTTTGGGGTCTACGGGGTGCTCTTTAAAGGGGCATTTGGAACATGGTATGGCCTTTCAGAATCTATTGTGACGGCAATACCCTTGATCCTCACCGGGCTTGGTGTGTCCATCGCCTTTCGCATGGTTCTGGTGGAATATCGGGGGGGAGGGGCAGTTGTACATGGGGGCGTTCGCTGCCAGTTGGGTGGCTCTGTCTTATCCCGATGCCCCTGCTTACATACTGCAGCCTGCCATGTTCATGGCAGGTTTCATCGGAGGAGCTCTCTGGGGTCTGCTTCCCGCTATACCCAGAGCATTGAAAGGGGTAAATGAAACCCTGACAACACTGATGCTCAACTATGTGGCCATCTTCTGGGTGGGCTACCTGGTTTATGGGCCCTGGCGGGATCCGCAGAGCTATAATTTCCCCATTACTCCGGATTTTTCTCAGAGTGCTATACTGCCTCACCTGGGGAACACCAGGATACATGCAGGTATCCTGATCGCTTTAGGGTTGGTGGTGATCGTCTATTTTGTGATGCAGCATACGGTTTGGGGGTATGAGATCCGCGTTGCCGGTGAAAGCAGGCGGGCAGCAGATTATGCTGGAATCAATGTTGTCAGGAACATTCTCTTGGTGATGATGATCAGTGGGGGATTATGTGGGCTGGCCGGTTATTGTGAGGTGGCGGGGATTTTTCGCAAGCTCCAGCATACCATCTCACCTGGTTACGGTTATACAGCAATCATTATTGCCTGGCTGGCCAAATTGAACCCATGGGCTATTGTTGTTGTTGCCTTCCTTTTCGGGGGGTTGATTTCCGGGGGATATACCATGCAGGCAGCCGGCCTTCCCTCTACAACAGTTACCATGCTGCAGGGTGTGATTCTCTTCTTTGTGCTTGGGGGAGAGATCTTGACGCGCTACCGGATTCGATTCATCAGGAAGGATGGTGCTAAAGCATGAGCTTCTCCCTGGTTACAGTAGTTTTAGCGGCAGCGATTACCGCCGGGACACCGATACTCTATGCCTCTTTGGGAGAGCTCATTTGCGAGAGGGCGGGGGTTTTGAATCTCGGTGTAGAAGGCATGATGCTGGTAGGTGCTGTAACAGGTTTTATTGTCACTGTACAGACTGGTAATCACTGGCTCGGCTTTGGTATGGGGATATTTTGCGGTGGTTTGGTGGCTTTGATTCATGCCTTTTTGAGTGTAACCCTGCACGCAAACCAGGTTGTCAGCGGTCTGGCGCTTACCATGTTTGGTACAGGCTTGAGCGGCTACCTGGGGCAGAAGATGGTGGGGATTCCGCTGGAGTCGCCTTTTAGGGCTTTTGATCTGCCGGGTCTGAGCAATATACCTTGTTTGGGGCCGATTTTTTTCCAGCATGATGCATTGGTTTATCTTTCCTATATTTTAATTCCTCTCTGCTGGTATTTATTATTTCGTACCTCGGCGGGACTCAACCTGCGTGCGGTAGGGGAGCACCCGGGTGCGGCTGATGCCGCGGGGCTGAATGTGGCGGTATTTCGCTATTTTGCTGTTGTCACGGGTGGTATGCTGGCAGGTGCGGGTGGTGCTTACCTATCGTTGGCATATTCTCCTTCCTGGGTACAGAATATGTCAGCTGGCAGGGGTTGGATTGCTGTTGCTCTGGTGATCTTCGCTATGTGGAATCCTTTAAGGGCATTGCTCGGCGCTTATCTCTTCGGGGGGATCGAGGCTCTGGGCTTTCGACTGCAGGCTGTGGGAATTACTGTATCACCATTTTTTTTGCGGATGCTGCCCTATCTGTTTACCATCCTGGTGCTGGTTCTGGTAACATCCGGGAGAAATGCGGGTGCACCTGCCGCTCTTGGGATATCCTATGAAAGGGAAGAAAGGTGAGCTGAGTGAGACGCGAGAACCGTCCCCGCGTCTCACCCGCGTCTCAGATCTTGACAATGCCTTCATTAATTCCGTATAATTACTACTGTAATTAAAGCAATTAATATCAGCTTAAAACGATGATCAGGAAGAGTATGCTGTTATGGGTTGAGTCAGCGAGCCGGGGAGGGTGTGAGCCCGGCAGAGGGGACAGCAGAAAATCACCTGGGAGTGCCTGCCGAAAAAATGATGATGAGTAAGCAAGGCCGTTTGAGGAGCGTTACTCCTTTAAAAAGAGCCTTCTTGTAGAAGGAAGCAGGGTGGTACCGCGGGAACCTCTCGCCCCTTACGGGGAGGGGTTTTTTATTTTACATAAATACTATTTAATATAAATGAGGTGAGCAGTTTTGGAGTATAAGAAGACATTAAACCTGCCCCATACCGATTTTCCCATGCGCGCCAATCTTCCTAAAAGAGAACCTGAGGTTTTGGGCTTCTGGGATGAAATTGGCCTTTATGACCAGATCTGTAAGGGGTTCCAGGGAAAGCCCAAGTATATCCTGCACGATGGTCCCCCATATGCCAACGGCAATCTTCATCTGGGGCATGTCCTGAACAAAGTTTTAAAAGATATTATTGTAAGATACCGTGTCATGGCAGGCTTTAATGCCCCTTATGTACCTGGCTGGGATACCCATGGCCTTCCTATTGAACAGCAGGTCATCAAAACCATGAAAGTTGACCGCCACAAAATGGGTCCCGTCAAGTTTCGCCGCCTGTGCAGGGATTATGCACTCAAGTATGTGGATATACAGCGAAAGGAGTTCCAGCGCTTGGGGGTGATGGGGGATTGGCAAGACCCCTATCTAACCCTGAAACCCGCCTATGAGGCCGTGCAGATCGGTCTGTTCGGTAAAATGGCTGAGAAAGGATTTATATATAAGGGCCTCAAGCCTGTTTACTGGTGCACTGATTGCGAGACTGCCCTGGCTGAAGCAGAGGTGGAGTACCAGGAGGATGAAAGCGAATCGATCTATGTGCTTTTCCCGGTCAGGGACAGCAAAGGGGTTTTTGATGCTGATGAGAATACATATGTCCTCATCTGGACCACCACACCCTGGACGATACCTGGGAATATGGCCATCTCAGTGCACCCGGATTTCCAGTATGTTCTTGCAGAGGTAGATGGCAAGAAGTTGATCACAGCCAAAGAACTCCTTCCTAAAGTTGCAGAGATCAAAGGGGAGAAAAATCCTCGCATTCTGGGAACCTGGCAGGGAAGCCAGCTGGAAGGGATCCGCTGCCATCATCCCTTTTATGAGAGGGATTCCATTGTGATCACAGGGAGACATGTTACATTAGAACAGGGTACAGGTGCTGTTCATACCGCACCCGCCCACGGTACCGAGGACTTCGAGGTCTGCCAAAAGCATGGGATTCCGGTTCTGTCACTGGTTGATGGCAAGGGGAGATTTCTTCCCGAGGCTGGGCTCTTTGCGGGTATGATGGTTTTCGAAAGCAATGAGCACGTGATCAAAGAATTAGAGGAGCGAGGTAAGCTCTATCACCAGGAGAAGCTGTTTCACCAGTACCCGCACTGCTGGCGCTGCAAAGATCCCCTTATGTTCAGGGCAACTGAGCAGTGGTTTGCCTCTATCGACGGCTTCCGCAAGGAGGCTCTGCGGGCTATCGATGAAGTGGAGTGGATTCCCTCCTGGGGCAGGGAGCGTATCCATAACATGATCGCTGAGCGCGGTGACTGGTGTATTTCCCGCCAGCGCGTCTGGGGGGTGCCTATCCCCATCTTTTATTGTGAAGAATGTGATGCTACAATAATCAATGAAGAGACGATTCTCCATCTGCAGAAGCTGTTTGCTGAAGGTGGCTCTGATGTCTGGTTTGAGCGCTCTGCAGCAGAACTCCTGCCTGACGGTTTCCGGTGTCCCTCCTGTGGAGGGGAAGACTTTCGCAAGGAAACTGATACCATGGATGTTTGGTTTGATTCCGGCTCCAGCCACATGGCGGTGCTGGAGCAGCGCCCGGAACTCAGGTGGCCCGCAGACCTCTATCTGGAAGGGAGTGACCAGCACAGGGGCTGGTTCAACTCATCTTTATGTACATCTGTTGCGGTTAGAGGCACAGCCCCTTATAAGGGTGTGCTCACCCATGGGTTTGTTGTTGATGAAGATGGGAGAAAGATGTCCAAATCGCTGGGGAATGTGGTTTATCCCCAGGAATTAATTGATAAATTCGGTGCAGATGTGTTGAGGTTATGGGTGACTTCAGCTGATTACCGGAACGATATGGCTGTTTCCAAGAAGATCATGGGTCAGCTGGCAGACACCTACCGGAAGATCCGCAACACATTCCGTTTTCTGCTGGGCAATCTTTATGACTTTGATCCGGAGAAAGACAGCCTGCCTTACGAAGAGTTATCTCATTTGGACCAGTGGATTCTGTTCAGACTCCACCAGTTGATTCAGAGGGTAAACAAGGCATATGAAAAAAGTGAATTCCATATTGTTTATCATGCCATCTCCACTTTTTGTGTGGTGGATCTAAGCTCCTTTTATCTTGATATAACCAAAGACACACTGTACTGCTCAGGAGCATTGGATGGGGAGCGCCGCGGCATACAAACTGTGCTTTTTGAAGCAGGCAGTGTCTTAGCGCGACTCTTAGCTCCTGTAATGCCCTTTACCACAGAGGAGGTGTGGGGCTATCTGCCTGGTATGAAAGCCATGGCGGAAAGTGTACACTTAACTTCTTTGCCTCAGGTAAACCGTGATTATCTGAACCCTGAGCTGGAAAGACTGTGGGAAAGGCTTCTCAACCTGCGGGATGAAGTAGCCAAAGCTTTAGAGGCCGCCCGCCAGGAAAAGGTGATTGGGCCTGCCACCCAGGCAAATGTCTCTCTTTATCCTGAGAATGAAGAAGCACTCAAGTTTTTACAGCAAGTGGAAGATGAGCTGCCTGCACTTTTTATCGTATCTGGGGTTAAGGTGCATCAGGTTTGGGAAGTTGTACCTCAAGGGGCATTGAAACCGGAGAATGGTCTTCCTTTGCAGATCGCGGTAGCTCCTGCACCCGGCGGGAAATGCACCAGGTGCTGGCTTTATAAAGAAACTGTGGGGCAATCTGCCTCTCACCCGGAACTCTGTGAGCGCTGCCGTGAAGTTGTAGAGAAGTGTGAGGGGTGATCTGAATGCAGGATGTGATCACAAAAGAAAAAGTCGCCGCGCTGCCTGATCATGCGGAGTTAAGGGTTAGGGCAGGGGCGATCATTACACAGGCTGCGCGGGAGTTGATCAAGGAAAAGGGAGTTTCATTGCTGTTTGATGAGGGCGGCCTCGCTGAGTCTCAGGAGATGGATCACGATGCTGAACACGCTATTGTAACAGTTGTTGGCCGTGACCGTGTGGGTATTATCGCAGGAGTGGCAGGGATTCTTGCGGATGCTGATGTTAATATTCTGGATATCAGCCAGACCGTCCTGCAGGGCTTTTTTGCCATGATCATGATCCTGGATCTTTCCCGTTCCCAGGATGATTTTACAGAACTGCGGCAGAAGCTGGAAGAAGCGGGGGATGAAATGGGTTTAAAGATCACCCTGCAGCATGAAGATGTCTTTCAATACATGCACCGCGTTTAGGGAGGATGACGCAGAAGTGCCTTTTTCCTATACTCAAGATGAAATCCTGGAAACCATACGCATGGTAGAGATGGAGAACCTTGATATCAGAACGATCACCATGGGTATCAGCCTGCGTGACTGCGCCGACCCTGACCTGAAAGCAGCGGGAAAGAAGATCTATGAAAAGATTGTACGCTGTGCAGGCAATTTGGTAGAGGTAGGAGAGGGATTGGAGCGCAGCTTCGGCATCCCCATTATCAATAAGCGGGTGGCTGTGACCCCCATAGCTTTAATCGCTGAGTGTTCAGGGGATGATGATTACTGCTGCCTGGCACAGGTTTTGGATGATGCAGCCCGGGAGATCGGTGTGAATTTTCTCGGAGGTTATGCTGCACTGGTACATAAGGGGTTTACGACAGGTGACCGCAACCTGATCAACTCCATACCCCAGGCTCTTTCAGAGACAGAACATGTCTGTGCTGCAGTCAATGTGGGTACAACCAAATCAGGTATCAATATGGAAGCTGTTTATCAGATGGGAAAAGTGATCAAGGAGACCGCGAAAAGAACCGCGAACAAGGACGGCCTGGGCTGTGCCAAACTGGTTGTTTTCTGCAATGCTCCTGAAGATAATCCCTTTATGGCCGGGGCATTTCATGGAGTCGGAGAACCGGAGTGTGTGATTAATGTAGGTGTCAGCGGTCCAGGGGTAATCCTGAATGTCGTCAGGAATCAGCCTGATGCAGATCTAGGTACACTGGCCTCCCTGATCAAGCAGACAGCATTCAAGATCACCCGCATGGGGGAACTGTTCGGACGAACCGCATCCAGTAAGCTGGGGGTTCCTTTTGGGGTTGTTGATCTGTCACTGGCACCGACTCCTGCTGTGGGTGACAGTGTGGCTGAAATTCTCGAAGCGATGGGTTTGGAAAGGTGTGGAGCGCCCGGTACCACTGCTGCCCTGGCTGTACTCAATGATGCAGTTAAAAAGGGTGGGGCGATGGCCTCCTCCTATGTGGGGGGCTTAAGTGGTGCCTTTATCCCGGTAAGTGAGGATCAGGGGATGGCCCGCGCGGTGGCTGAAGGCGCCTTGACCATAGAAAAGCTGGAGGCCCTAACCTGTATCTGTTCTGTTGGTTTGGATATGGTCGTTATTCCGGGAGATACCCCTGCAGAGACCATCGCTGCAATCATTGCTGATGAAGCAGCGATTGGAATGATCAACAAGAAAACAACAGGAGTGCGTTTGATACCGGCTCCGGGAAAGAAAACCGGAGATAGGGTAGAATTTGGAGGGCTTTTGGGTAATGCTCCGGTGATCAATGTGAGCAGTTACAGTTCAGCTGCCTTTATCAAGAGGGGGGGCAGGATTCCCGCTCCTCTGCAAGCCCTTACAAATTGATAAACACCCTGCAGCAAAGCATGATTGACCCCGGATAAAGAGGGTGAGGTTTGGGGAAGACTTTAATTCAGGGGAATATGATGCGGGAAATCACTGCTGATCTCATTGAAACCCTGAAACAGAAAATAGACGAATTGTCTTTCAATTTGGAACGCATGAAACTTGCTGAGTATGTGGAGTTATTGAATAAGCCCAGGCGCCTCCTCTACATCAACTTCATTTCCGGGCTTGCCCGTGGATTAGGAATAGCTGTGGGCTTTACACTGCTGGGGGCACTTGTCCTTTTTATTTTGCAGCGCATTGTTGTCCTTAACCTCCCACTGGTGAGCGATTTTATTGCCACTTTGGTGCATCTGGTACAGTGCAGCTGGAGGGGAAGGTTTAAAATAATGATGATGGGGGGAATAAGCATTGGAACAAGATAAGCTTGCTTACTTCCGCTGGCTTTTAGAGGGGGAGAAGAGGAGTGCCCAGGACAGCCTGTCCTCCCTTGAGGAAGCCGAAGTGTTGGGTGGGCTTAGAGATTCAATAAATGAACTATCTATGTATGATAACCACCCCGCTGATATTGGAACGGAAACCTTTGAACGCAGCAAAGATATAGGGCTTAAGGACCTTGCTCAGCGGCAGATCAAAGAGATCAATGATGCCCTGGGAAGGATTACAGAGGGGAATTATGGAATATGTGAAGGGTGTGGGGAAGAGATCCCTGAGGAGAGGTTGGAAGCCATGCCTTCTACAACCTTTTGTTATCAATGCCGCCAGAAGCTTGATGATCAAGTAACAGCTCACAGGCGTCCGGTGGAAGAGGGAGTGGTGATGCCACCTTTTGGAGGGTTCGCCGAGAACCGGCTCCATACGAAGCATGAGGTGCAGTTTGATGGGGAGGATGCCTGGCAGGCGGTGGAGCGTTTTGGAACCTCCTCTGACTTTGAAAACCGCGATGGAAGAGGGGGGAACTGTTGAGGATGTTGAGGGAATATGTGTTTACAGGGATGTATCGAAGGGATGCGTCTATCAGGATTTGCGCGGGAAGGATGATGAGGAGCGCCCAGGGCAGCTTGATGGGTTGATCAGAATATGAGAATCGGTGTTTTTTCTGACAGTTACCGGCCGTATGTCAGCGGTGTGGTGTTATCCATTGAAACCTTTTCCCGCGAACTGGCACACCTGGGGCATGAGATATTTGTTTTTGCGCCAGAATATCCCCAGGTAAAGGGTGAAAGAGAGCCTCATATATTTCGCTTTCCTTCTTTTCATACTCCTATTAATCCGGAGTTCTATATAGCTCTGCCCTTCTTGTGGGCAGCCAGGAAGTACGCCTCCGGGATAGGCCTTGATCTGGTCCATGTTCACTCCCCATTTATGCTGGGCCAGGTAGGGGTCAATTTGGCGCGTTATTTAAATATACCTGCTGTTTTCACCTATCACACACTCTACGACCAGTACATGCACTATGCTCCCCTCGCGGGTCAGATTACTAAAAAGGGAATGGTCAAGTATGCAAGTAATTTTTGCAATCGATGTGACCTGGTGATCACGCCTACAGAAGTGATCAAAGAGATGATCCAGGGGCATGGGGTAAAGAAACCGGTGATAGCCATACCCACCGGGGTTTACCCGGAGCGCTTTCAGGCCGGGGATCCGGGTTTTCTTAATAAAAACTTCGGGATTTCCCAGGATACAAAGGTGTTACTGTTTGTCGGGAGAATTGGTAAAGAAAAGAACCTTTCCTTTCTGTTGCGTGCCTTTGCACTGATAGCCGAACAGGAGAGGGATGCTGTTCTGGTTTTGGTAGGAAGTGGTCCTGAGGAGACAGTGCTTCACTATTCAGCAATGGACCTGGGTATTGGAGAAAGGGTTATTTTTACCGGGAAACTTCCACCTGAGACTGTTGCGGGAGCCTACAGGTCCGCGGATATTTTTGTTTTTCCCTCTGTAACTGAAACCCAGGGCCTTGTTCTGGTGGAAGCCATGGCTGCCGGCCTACCGGTAGTTGCTAAAGCCGCTTACGGTTCCCTGGCTATGGTAGAGGATGGGATTACCGGTTTCCTCTGCCAGGGTGAGGAGGATGAATTTGCGGAGAAAACACTGTCCATTTTGAGTGATCCGGAACTGAAGCTTCGTATGTCTGAGTCCGCCTTGAGAAAAGCAGAGGAGTTGGCTGCAGACAAAATGGCTCTGCGCCTGGAGAGTGCCTATCTGGCTTTGATCAATGGGAACCATGATAAGCTCTGGCAAATGGGGGAGGAAGGTTGAAAAAAGAAATATTGAATGTTGTTTTATTTTTCTTTACCACTTTTGTGCTTCTGGCAGTCGACCAGGTGACAAAGGTGGTTATCGTTAATCATATGCGACCCGGGGAATCAATTCCTGTCATAGAACGCATTTTTCATATCACATATGTGAGAAACCCGGGGGGAGCATTTGGCATTCTTGCTCATCGAACAGAGATCTTTATTGTGCTGGCTGTTCTCTTCATCATTATAGTTTTGGCCCTGCCCGTTTATTTCCCCGGAAGAAACCTGAAATTGACCTGCGCTCTGGCCATCCTCACAGGGGGTGTGATGGGCAATTTAGTCGACCGTTTGCGCAGCGGCTATGTTGTTGATTTTCTTGATTTCCGCGTGTGGCCGGTCTTTAATGCGGCAGATATCTTTATTTTTACAGGAACTGCTCTTTTATTTATTTTTTTTATTGCGAAAAATAAACTGAAGGGGGTGCCGTAATGGAGCGGGAATATTGCTTAAAGGTGCCTCCGGAGGCAGCGGGGGAACGCTTGGACAGGTTTCTCGTCTGCCAGTCTCTCTTAGTAAGCCGCTCTCAGGCGCAAGGCCTCATTGAAAAAGGGAAGGTCCTGGTCAATTCAGTACCCAGGCGCTCCAGCTACAGGGTACAGTCAGGTGATCTCATAGTAATGCAGGCACCGCCTCCTTTCCAGGAGATTGTGCCTGTTCCGGAAGATATCCCTTTGGATATCATCTACGAAGATGAGGACTTAATGGTGATCAATAAATCCCAGGGGATGGTTGTTCACCCGGCTGCCGGCCATAAACAGGGCACTTTAGTCAATGCACTGCTCAATTACTCTGTACATCTTTCCAGTGTCGGGGGACATTTAAGGCCGGGGATTGTACACCGCCTGGACAAGGATACCTCGGGTTTGCTGTTGGTGAGCAAAACTGATTTTACCCATCAGGAGCTTGCCAGGCAGCTGAAAGCACGTGAGATTACGAGAAGGTATCTGGCTTTGGTGCATGGAGTGGTCAGGGAGCAACAGGGTGTGATCGATGCCCCACTGGGAAGGGATCCCAGGGAGCGCAAAAAAATAGCCGTTTTGGCGAAGGGTACTGCAGGTGCCCGGGAGGCCCGCACCCATTACCGTGTCAGGGAAAGGTACGCCGGTTATACTCTTCTGGAGGTTTCCCTGGAAACAGGACGCACACACCAGATACGCGTACATCTTTCCTATGCAGGGTACCCTGTGGCCGGTGACCGCGTTTACAACTGCCGCGGAAATCCCTTGAACCTGCCAGGGCAGGCACTCCACGCCTTTCAGATCACTTTCCGGCATCCTTGTACCCGCGAGGTGCTGACCTTTGAAGCGCCATTACCTAAAGTGTTTGCAGATACTTTATCCAAACTGCGGTGTTAATATGGCCAGGCTTGCTTTATTGCTTTATTCATAATCATGGGACGTTTCTTGCGGTTTATTTTCAGTCAGCAGAATGATCTTTTTCCAACGACTAACCACCAACCTGAAAAACAGAAGTCGGAGGTAAGAAGTTAGGAGTATGAACATCCTTTTCCAACGACCAAAGATCAACCCGAAAGACCGAAGTCAGAAGTCTGATGTGTGTACGCCTGGTGTGTTCCTCCCTGCAGAAATGCGCCAGGAACCGTCCCCCTTGCATCTTTCCGAAGAAACGAGTTTTGTGAGGATTAAAAAATTTTTCGAGTTTTCTTGACATGAACCCCAGCATGATCTATTCTATGTAAAAGGTCCTTTAAGCTGGTCCTGCGAGACTGGAAAGGAAGTATATTACTTAAGCCATTCCGCCTGCTGACAAGGTACCTTTCGGCAGGTATTTTTGTGTGCTAAAGGAGGGAATAGGTTGTCCCAGCGAGAAAAAGTCCAGATTATGAATGCGGACGAGATGCGAAGGGTAATTACAAGAATTGCTCATGAAATCTTAGAAAGGAATGCCGGCACAGATGATCTAGTAATAATTGGTATCAGGAGGCGTGGTGTCCCTCTTGCCAGGAGAATTGCCGAAAAAATCAAAGAAATTGAAGGCACTTCAGTACCATTTGGTACTTTGGACATCACCCTGTACCGGGATGACTTGAGCCAGCTAGACTACCACCCGCTGGTGAGAAAGACTGAAGTTCCCTTCAGCATTACAAAGAAGAGGGTTATCCTGGTTGATGATGTCCTGTTTACCGGTCGAACAGCCAGAGCCGCTCTGGATGCATTGGTGGACCTGGGCAGACCGGAGTTCATTCAGCTGGCAGTTTTGATTGACCGTGGGCACAGGGAACTACCCATTAGAGCGGATTTCGTAGGAAAGAATGTTCCTACTTCACGTAGAGAAGTGATCAATGTAAACCTGCAAGAAGTAGATGGGGAAGACAAGGTGACAATCGCTGAAAAAGGAACATAATAACCGCATATCCCTTTTAATCTAGTCCGGTGAGGCTGGCAAGGGGGCAGGAAGAAGGTTCAAGAGACCTCTTTGTTAGCCTGAAATAGGTGCAAAGAGGTTTTTTATATTCCACAAGGGGGTAATAATAAGGTCATGAAGTTCAAACAGAAGGATGTTCTCGGTTTAGAGGGCTTAAGCCCGCAAGAAATCAATTTAATCCTGGATACCGCAGAGCCCATGAAGGAGATCATGACAAGGGATATCAAAAAGGTGCCTACATTGCGTGGCCACTCAGTGATTACACTCTTTTATGAGCCCAGTACTCGCACCCGTACCTCCTTTGAATTAGCTGCCAAGTACCTGGGGGCTGATACCAGCAGTGTTACGGTGGCCGCAAGCAGTGTCAAGAAGGGAGAAAGCCTGCGCGATACCGCTAGAACCCTGGAGGCCATGGCCGCTGATGTGATCATTATCAGACATAGTGCCGCCGGTGCTCCTCACCAACTGGCGCGCTGGGTGAGTGCCAGAGTGATCAATGCCGGTGACGGTGCTCATGAGCACCCGACACAGGCTCTTCTTGATATGTACACCATTCGTGAAAAGAAGGGCGGTCTCCAGGGGCTCAAGGTTGCTATTCTAGGTGATATTTCCCACAGCAGGGTAGCGCGGTCAAATATCTGGGGTCTGACGAAAATGGGAGCACAGGTCAGGGTTGTGGGACCCACTACATTGATGCCACCGGAAATCGATAAGTTGGGAGTGGAGGTCTATCATCATTGGGAAGAGGGGCTGCGGGATGTGGATGTGATCAATGTCCTGCGCATTCAGCTGGAGCGTCAAAAGAAGGGCCTCTTCCCCAGCATCAGGGAATACACTCAGTTATATGGGCTGGATCAGAAAAAACTGCAGGCAGCCAAATCTGATGTGCTTGTGCTGCACCCGGGCCCGGTTAACCGCGGGATAGAAATAAGCCCGGATGTGCAGGATGGCCCCCATGCAGCAATAAATGAGCAGGTGACCAACGGAGTAGCTGTACGCATGGCCCTGCTTTATCTACTTATGGCAAGAGGTGAACAAGATGAAGTACCTGCTTAAAGGTGGAATGGTTGTCGACCCTGTTTCTAAAAGAGTGGACAGGCTGGATCTTCTTTTGGAGGATGGAGAAATCACTGCTGTAGAGCAGCAGATCGAGGCCGTGGGAGCAGAAGTGCTTACTATGGATGGCTGTTATATTTTTCCGGGCTTTGTTGATCTGCACTGCCACCTCAGGGAACCTGGTGAAGAATTAAAAGAAACCATTCTTACAGGTACCAGGGCTGCAGTAAGAGGAGGCTTCAGTGCTGTTGCCTGTATGGGCAATACAAACCCTCCCGCTGACAGCAGTTCAGTGATCACCTTTATCAAAGATAAAGCGAAAGAGGCATCATTCCCGGTTTATCCGGTGGGTTGCGCCACAAAGAAGAGGGAGGGAGAAGAGCCTCTGAAATCGGGGACCTGGTAGAGGCAGGAGCTGTTGCTCTGTCTGATGACGGGGACTCGATTATGAATGGTGAGGTTCTGCGCAGGGTGATGGAATATGCGCAGATGTTCGATATTCCGGTGATCAGTCATTGTGAGGATATGAATATGACCGGAGCCGGTGTGATGCATGAGGGTATGAATTCTACACTGCTTGGTCTGGATGGGATACCTTCCGCTGCAGAGGATGTTCATGTGGCACGTGATATAATCATTGCAGAACTGACAGGGGCACACCTGCATATTGCTCATGTCAGCACTGCCGGTGCTGTAAACCTGATTCGCCAGGCGAAGAGGCGCGGTATACACGTCACTGCAGAGGTTACTCCCCACCATCTCTGTTTGACCGATGATGCCGTCAAGGAGTTTGATACCAATGTCAAGGTCAAGCCCCCTCTGCGCACCAGGGATGATGTGGATGCTTTAATTGAAGGGCTCAAAGATGGGACCATTGATGCTATTGCAACAGATCACGCTCCCCACCGCAGAGATGAGAAAGAGGTGGAGTTTAATCAGGCCCCCTTTGGCATCTCCGGTTTGGAAACAGCTGTCCCCCTGGTCTGGGAACACCTTGTGGAAAGCAATATTTTAGGTGTGGTAGAACTGGCACTTAAAATGGCCTATAATCCCGCCCAGATCTTGGGGCTGCCGGAGCGCGTTATCAAAGTCGGCACCAGAGCAAACCTCACGGTCATCGACCCGCGGCAGAAAAAGCCTGTCAGGGTTGATGAGTTCTTGTCTTTAGGAAAAAACTCACCTTTCGATGGTTGGGTTCTGCGCGGCTGGCCGGTGTTGACTATAGCCAATGGGGTCAGGCTTGAGTAATTTACTTATTTTTTGGTTCCCGAATACTCCTCGTGTCCGGTAGGTTTGCTGCTTATTCGGGGAATGTGCTGGGGACGGGTTTCTATTGCATACGACATCTGATTAGATCAAGCATCTATTTTAAGGGTAGATTCCCATGCCGCATTATGGCAATACCAGCAGAGGATGAAAACAGGAGCCGAAATCTAACGCTGAGGAACCAGCAGAAGGCAGATTCTTCACGGATTCCGACATCTGAGCTCTGGCATCAGACATCTATTTTCAGGGTAGACGTCCATGCCGCTTTATAGAATATCACTAGAAAATGTAGGTGACAGAGAACCGTCCCCTGTCACCTTTTTAGAACAGAAGGAGTAGAAATAATGAATCAACCAGGAGAATTTAGCTGCAAGGTAAGTGGACAGGTTAACCTGGCCACTCACTATTACTTGATAGAACTGGAGGCATCTGTGTTGGCACGATCCGCAACTCCCGGCCAGTTTGCTATGCTGCGCTGCGGTGAGGGGCATGATCCCTTTTTAAGGCGCCCTTTGGGTATCCACCAGGTGAATAAACAGCTGGGGCGCATCTCTTTTCTTTACAAGGTCAGGGGAAAGGGGACCAGTTGGCTGTCCCAGAGGAAGAGTGGTGATCCAGTGTCCCTCTTAGGTCCCCTGGGACGAGGATTTAACTGTTCTGAGCCGGGCAGTAAGGGGTTGGTGGTGGGTGCCGGTGTAGGGGTTGCCCCTCTTCTTTTTCTGGCCTCTGAACTGGCAGACCGCGGATGGGAACTGATTATTCTCATGGGAGGGCGCAGTGAATCAGGGATCTTGCGCCCGGATGCCTTTATGGAATATGGCACTGTGAAAATCGTTACAGAGGATGGAACCAGCGGCATCAAGGGCACTATTCTGGATCTTGTGGCAGATGAATTGGAGAAGTCATCCTTTGACCGGATCTTTTCCTGTGGGCCCCTGGCTGTTTTAAAGGGGGTACAGGGGATGAGCAAGGAAAAAGGGATTCCAGCAGAATTATCCTTGAGGAGTGGATGGCCTGTGGGGTAGGGGCCTGTGTGGGGTGTGTCTGTCAGGGTGCTGATGGGTCATACCTCAGGGTATGCCATGAGGGGCCGGTATTTGAAGCAAGGGAGGTGGTTCTGGGTGGCTGACCTTGCTGTAGATCTTGCCGGAATCAAGATGAAGAACCCTGTGATGTCCGCATCCGGGACATTTGGATCAGGTGTGGAATATGCCGGTGTTTTTGATGTTGGTATGATGGGGGCTTTGGTAACCACGGGGTTAACATTAGAATCCAAGGCTGGCAACAGGCCGCCCCGTCTCTGTGAAACACCCGCGGGACTGCTCAATGCTGTGGGGCTGCAAAACCCGGGGGTCGACGCCTTTATCAGGGACATTCTGCCGGGGATGCTTGACTTTGGTGTGCCGGTGATCGCCAATATTGCCGGCAGCACAAAGGATGAGTTTGTTGAGATAGCTGAGAAGTTTACCGGGACAGGTGTTGCAGGTCTGGAGATCAACATCTCTTGCCCTAATGTGAAAACCGGGGGAATGGCTCTGGGGACTATCCCGGAGGTTGCTGCCCAGGTAGTGGAGGCAGTGATCGATTCAACGGATCTCCCTGTTATCGTCAAACTGACACCCAATGTGACCAATATTGTTGAACTGGCCAGAGCAGTGGCTGATGCAGGGGCTGATGCCCTCTCCTTGATCAATACCCTTTTAGGGATGGTGATCGATGTAGAGCAGAGGAAGCCGGTGCTGGGTAATATTATGGGTGGGCTTTCCGGTCCTGCTATACGCCCCATAGCAGTGCGGGCTGTTTGGCAGGTGGCACAAGCTATAAGGATCCCTATTATCGGGATGGGTGGTATCTGTACCGGAAGGGATGCTTTGGAGTTCATGATGGCAGGTGCTTCCGCGGTTGCGGTTGGCTCCGCCTTTTTCCATGACCCCCTGTCAGCGGTCAGAATCATCACTGAACTGGATGAATACTGCGGCGAACATGGGGTGGACAGGCTGCAGGATCTTGTAGGATCTGCCTGGAAAGAATGAAGCAGTAGATGGAAGGAGATAAAGGATGCAGATAAAAGATAGATTGATCGTGGCATTGGATGTTACTGAAAGAGAAAAAGCACTTGAACTGGTAGAGATGCTGCATGACTGCTGTGGTATGTTTAAAATTGGGTTGGAGCCCTTTTGTATCTTTGGCCCAACTTTTGTGGAAGAAATCCAAGACCGTGGTGGGAAAGTCTTTTTAGACCTTAAATTTCATGATATTCCCCGTACTGTTGCCCAGGCAGGGCGTGCCGCTGCTCGCCTGGGAGTGGAGATGTTCAATGTGCATATCGCAGGCGGCAGTGAGATGATGAAAGCGGTTGTGGAGGCTGTTAGGGAAGAGACAGCAGGAAAGAAGCAGGCGAAGATTCTCGGTGTCACAGTGTTGACCAGCTTGGGGGCCGATGAACTGACAAGGGATTTGGGGATCGATAGATCTCCTTTAGAACAGGTGATTTTCTGGGCACAAGAGGCCAAGGAGTGTGGGCTTTCCGGTGTTGTGGCCTCTCCCAGGGAGATATCAGCGATCCGTGAACACTGTGGCCGCGATTTTTTAATAGTCACACCAGGGATCAGACCTGCCGGCTTTGAGAGCGGCGACCAGAAACGGATAAGCACCCCGGGTGATGCGGTGAGGAGTGGGGTGGACTACATCGTAGTGGGACGACCCATCTTGCAGGCACAGGATCCCAGGCAGGCGGCATTGGATATTGTCAGAGAAATGGAGGAGGCAATTAGATGACCGAACAGGAACTGATAAAGTTATTTATAGAGCGCAGTGCACTGCTGGAGGGGCATTTCCGTTTGACCTCAGGGCTGCACAGCAACCGCTATATTCAGTGTGCTCAGGTGCTGCAGTATCCGGATTTATCTGCAATGCTGGGGGAAAAACTCGCTGCTCCCTTCAGTGAGCAGGGTGTGAATTTGGTAGTGGGGCCTGCCATCGGGGGGATCATTGTTGCCCAGGAGACAGGGCGTGCCCTGGGTGTAAGGGCCATTTTCACAGAGCGTGAACAGGGGAAGATGACCCTGCGCCGCGGTTTTGGGATCAAAAGAGGGGAACGAGTGGTGGTAGTGGAGGATGTAGTGACTACCGGTGGCTCCACCAAGGAAGTGATCGAGATGGTCAAGGAATATGGTGGTGTTGTAGCAGGTGTGGGCTCCCTGGTAGACCGCCACAGCGGAGCTCTTGATTTCGGTGTGCCCTTTTATCCACTGCTTAAACTGGATATAGAAACCTATTCCTCGGATGACTGCCCGTTGTGCCGGGAGGGAATTCCGGTAGTGAAACCAGGGAGCAGGAAAGAGTAGGATGCAGTGGGGACGGTTCCTGGTGCATTTCTGCGAGGGGGATCACCCCTGGCGCACGCACTTCAGACTTCTTACTTCCGGTCTCTGACTTCTGTTTTTTAGGTTGGTCGTTGGAAAAGGAAGTTGGGCATCTTTAGGATGAAATATGGATGGTAGGGGATGTTGGGTGCTTAAACTTCGTCCCCGCAGCATCCAAGGCCTGCTGTGGTACTAGTAGTTAGACTGGTTCTAAATATATTAATATAACAAGATTGATTATTTGCTGTGGTCCATCAATAGATTTGCGCAGGGCTGTGCCAATGAACGAGGGATAATTTTCTTAACTAATATAAAAACAAAATATCCAACTAAAACACCCAGCGTATTTAACCATAAATCATCAATATCTGTACCCCGGTATAAAGGAAACTGAATTAATTCGATAAATAGAGAAATAATAAAGCCACATAAAACTGTCTTACCAAGCGATCTCATTTTATGCCACAATAAAGGTATAAAAAATCCTATTGGAATAAAGATCATAATATTTCCTAAAAAGTTTATTATAAAATAACTAAAACAATGATCTACAAAAACAGCTTGATAAGTTTCTTTAAATACTAAAAAGGGAATCAGATTATATCTGTGTTGAAATGCGCCAACTATACTAATTCCGTCATTCCCAAATTCAATTTTTGGATAAATGGTTTGTGAAGCAAGTCCAACAAGATATACCACAAAAATCATTAACATACATTCTCTAACTAAGTTAAACTGTTTACTTTCATCTTTCCTTAACACATAGATTACAACCCGAACAATTATAAAAATTGGTAATGAAATCAGCATATACGGGAGCATATTAACAATATATCGGATAATTTGTGACATAATATTCTCCTTTTTAAAAAAATAGTCATATTAAGATATTCTCTGCTATTCTTCTTTTTCCTGCTAAATAAAGTCAGTAATTCGGTAATTATGGTAGATAATGTTGTTGAGAGTTGCAGTGTCAAATAGAGTGTGTAAGGGGGACAGTCCCCAGTGTATGATTGGTAACAGTTGTTAGTGGTTATCCGGTTCTTCTGGGGCTTTCGGTGTGACATAAAAGGTTTGGTGTTTTTTGTAAATGACAAACCCCGGCCGAGCGCCTTTGGGTTTGCTGACATTCTTTCGTTTGGTGCAGTCGACAGGCACATTGGATGAAAGCCGCGCCTCGCTGAAATAGGCTGCCAGTCCGGCTGCTTCTTCCAGTGTGGAGAGGGGAACTTCCTTGCCAGGTATATTTTTGACAACAATATGTGCCCCGGCACTGTCTTTGACATGCAGCCAGCAGTCATCATCCTGAGCAAGCCGCATCGTCAGGTAGTCGTTTTGCTTGTTGTTCTTGCCGATGAGAATGGTAAAGCCGTCCTGTGAAGTGAACTGCTTTATCTGGGGTGCTTCTTTTCTTTGCTCCTTCTTTTTGCGCTTTTCCTTCTCTCTAGCGCTAGTGCGCAGGTATCCTGCCTCCTCCAGTTCTGACTGAATTTCGCCAATTTCTGACAGAGTAGCTGCCTGTTCCAGACCAATTTCCACACTGTTTAAGTAACGGACCTCTGCAGCTGTTTTCCGGATATTCTTTTTGATAATTTTTAAAGAGTCCCGGGCTTTATTATATTTCCGAAAAAATTTCTGGGCATTCTGGCTGGCTGTCATTGATGGGTTGAGCTTAACTATAATGTGAGGCCCATCAGGTTCGTAGATATCCGGGAGACTGATCTCACGAGTACCGGGTTTGATCAGGTGCAGGTGGGCAAAAACTGTCTCCCCCCATAGGCGGAGTTTCAAAGCTTTCTTAGCTTCTGCTTCATCTTGTTCCTGGTAAGACAGTTTTTTGCAGCGTTGGGAGAGTTCACGCTTAATTACATGAGCAAGGTGTCTGTGAATCTGTTGAAACCTGTTGATCTCCCTGCGTTCAGTATAAAACCGGTCAAGCATTTCATTGACTGTCTGGCACCGGACAATGTTGAGACCCTCGTATTGGGTTAGGAAAATAGGTGCATAAGCAGTTGGCTGCTTATCCTGAAAAACAATGATTGGCTCAACACCTTGTCCCTGTATCAGGGGAGGGATAATGTCCTGAATTACCTGCCATAATGATTGTAGTTCATGAGCCCCACAGTATTCCAGACGCAGGTTATGGTCGAGGTCAGTTCGCAGAACGATTTCCCGGGACAGAACAGGTCCCACTCCCTCCAGAATGGAAAAAAGAACCTTTTCCAGGGATTTTTTCAGGGGATGGCTGAGTATAAGCTTAATGAATTCGTCTTCATCCAGTGTTAAGGGGTGCACCTTTTCTTGTGCAGGTGGTGACAAGTAAGTACGACCAGGTAAAACTTCGCGGTATCTGCTCAAGGCATGAGAGTAGCGCTTGATCCCATCGATGATTTGGTTTGATTCAGGATTAATCAGAATCAGATTGCTGTGTTTGCCCATGATCTCTACAACCAGGACCAACTCCTGAAACTCCCCACTTTCTGCGATGCGATTAAAGGTAAGTCGCACAATGCGATCCAGGCCTACTTGCTGGATATCAGTCAAGCGGCTTCCCTCCAGGTATTTCCTCAGAACAATACAAAACTGAGGAGGGGATAGGGGGTTTTTCTTTTCCCTTGTGGTAAGGTGCAGGCTGGCACTCTCTGCTTTAGCTGAGAGCAGCAGACGCCAACTCTGTCCGGAACTACGGATTACTAAAATTATCTCCTGCCTTTCCGGTTGGAAGACACGCTCCACCCTCCCTGCCAGCAGGGTTTCCCGCAGTTCTCTGATGATCAGGTGTAAGGTTATACCGTCTGGTGACATCTATCTAAACTCCTCTATTAAATGATCTTCTATACTTATTGTATCACATTACAGCTTCCGGCTATATTTAACAGGGTTGTAAGAGATGGGTAACGCCAGCGTGCACTGGGGACAGTCCCCCTTGCAGAAAAACAGAAGCCGGATACCGGAAGTCGCATGTTAGAAGTTACCAGGGACTTCCTTGTATTACTAAAGAGCATTATGGCATGCTACATTTACGAACCACATTAGACAACTGAAGTTTTCTAACCACTAACGACTAACCACCAACCTGAAAAACAGAAGTCAGAGACCGGAAGTCTGAAGTGCGTACGCCAGAGATGATCCCCCTTGCAGAAATGCGCCGGGAACCCCCATTGCATCCCCTTGCAGAAATGCGCCGGGAACCGTCCCCATTGCATCCCCATTGCATCTCCCCCTTGAACCACTTGCTGATTTTGTTGAGATGGGTTAATCTAATAATAGGTGTTTTCTGGAGTTTGAGACTACCATGGGGTGAATTGTGTTGAACTTTACCAAGTGGCACGGTTTAGGCAATGACTTTGTTTTAATGGAATTGTCTCCTGATGCTATTCCGCAAGAGAAGATTGCCGGTTTTGTACACAGGGTCTGCCACCGTCATTTTGGTGTCGGTGGGGATGGCCTTGTTTTTGTTTACTGTGATGACAAAGGATTCATTAATATGCGCATTTTTAATGCAGATGGCACAGAACCGGAGATGTGTGGGAATGCCATCCGTTGTGTCGCCAAATATCTTTATACAAAAGGATTGGTGAAGGATACATCCTTTCCTATCCAGACTAAAGCAGGGATCAAGGTCCCGGAGGTGATCATCAAGGATGGGGAGGTTACCGCGGTTAAGGTGGATATGGGGGAACCCATTCTGGAGAGTGAACAGATTCCCTTTAAGGGAGAACGGGGCTCCAAAGTAATTGATCAAGAAATTCAGGTTGACGGGAAAAAGATATTAATTACAGCTGTTTCTATGGGAAACCCCCACTGTATACTGTTCATCGATGAGCGGGTCGATCAGTTCCCTGTACACATTTTGGGGCCGCAGTTGGAGTGTCACCGGCTCTTTCCGGCAAAAACCAATGTAGAGTTTGTTGAGGTTTTAGACCGCAATAGGGTGAGTGTGCGTGTTTGGGAAAGGGGTGTCGGAGAGACACTGGCTTGCGGAACCGGTGCCTGTGCTGTGGCTGTTGGTGGTTCCTTGTGCGGTCACCTGGACCCATCGGTGGAGGTGAACCTTTCCGGAGGCAGGCTTTATGTGGAGTGGGGCAGTAATAACCATGTCTATATGACCGGCCCTGCAGTAGAGGTCTTTCAAGGAAGATGCCGGGTTGAGAGGTGGGAAGTGGGAAGTTAGAGGTGAGAAATAGAGGTGGGAAGTGGGAATAGATATTGGAAGCCGGAGGTCGTATTTCGGAAAAGGATGGCACCTTGCACCGTGAATAAGTGCTTGGTACTGCAAAAAATGTTATAAGGAGGATAAGGATGAAAGTTGCTGAACGCCTGGCGGCATTACCGCCCTATCTTTTTGCCCGCATTGAGCAAAAGATAGAGGAGTTAGAAGAAAAGAATGTTGATGTGATCAGTTTAGGAATAGGTGACCCGGATCTACCTACACCTCCACATATTGTGCAGGTATTACAGGAACAGGTAAAGAACCCGGAAAACCACCGCTATCCTTCCTCAGCGGGGATGCTGGCTTTCCGCCGCTCTGTTGCTGACTGGTATCAAGGTAGATTTCAAGTGGAACTCGATCCTTCTACAGAGGTTGTGACACTCATTGGATCAAAAGAGGGGCTTGCACATATTTCCTTTTGTTATTTACAAGATGGAGACACTGCATTGATTCCGGACCCCGGTTATCCTGTCTATGGTATTGGAGCAGCACTGGCCGGTGCGAAAAACTATCTGCTTCCTCTTAAAGAAGAAAACGGTTTTCTCCCAGACCTGAGAAACATACCAACTGATGTATCAAAAAATGCCAAATTAATGTTTCTTAATTACCCCAATAACCCTACAGGGGCTACCTGTGATCAATCGTTTTTTGAGGATGTTGTAGAATATGCCAAGAGTTTTGATATTATAGTTTGTCATGATGCAGCCTACTCCGAGATCACCTATAATGATTATGATGCCCCGAGTTTTCTGCAGGTACCGGGTGCCAGAGATGTGGGAATTGAATTTCACTCCCTATCCAAGACCTATAAGTATGACGGGTGGGTCGCGTGGTGGCGGCAGGGAATAGAGAACTGATCAGATCCTTGACAACTATCAAATCCAATATAGATTCCGGTGTTTTCCAGGCGGTCCAGTACGCTGGGATAGCTGCACTGGAAGGCCCTCAGGACTGTGTTGCAGAGATGAAGCGCATCTATGAAGAAAGACGACAGATCGCTCTTCAGGGGCTGAAGGAGCTAGGGTGGAATATTTCTCTTCCCAAGGGAACAATTTACCTGTGGGTTCCAGTGCCACCGGGGTTCAATTCAACCGAGTTTGCTGAACTGGTACTGGAAAAGGCTGCAGTGGTGATTACTCCGGGGCTTGGCTATGGCAAATATGGAGATGGTTATTTCAGGATATCATTGACCCTGGACACAGAGCGGCTGCAGGAGGCATTTGCGAGGATGAAGAAGGCTTTTGGTAGCTTGTTTGATTGATTTTATGCCGGATGTCCAGGAACTGCGCTTTGGTTTGTCAGCATTTTCTGACTTCACAATGGAAGTTGGTGCCCGTCACCATTAACCAGTATCTCCCAGGTGACTGTCACCGTTAATATCTAGAAGGGAGTGACTGCTATGCCTGGGAGAAATTTATCGAGTCAGGGCCTAAAAGTGGTCAATAGTATGACGGGTTTTGGTCGGGGTGAACATAGTGATAATGGCTTACACGCTACAGTGGAGATTCGCAGTGTCAACCACCGTTTTCGCGAGATTGCGGTACGGATTCCCCGCGCTTACCTGTTGATGGAAGAGAAAATTAAAAACCAGATAGAGGGGCAAGTGGCGCGCGGGCACCTGGATGTGTTTGTTAACATTGAGGATCAACGCGAAAAAAAGCGCAATGTTAAGCTTGACAAGGAATTAGTTCTTGCCTATGATAAATGTCTGAGGGAAATGGCGAAAATGCTTGATATTGAGTTACAATTGGGTATAGATTCTCTTTTAGGATTCCCAGATGTACTGGTAGTGGAGGAAACAGAAGAGGACATTGATAATGTTTGGAAGGTAGTGCAGGTTTCTCTCCGGGAGGCTCTTGATCAGCTTTTAGAGATGCGGACACGGGAAGGTGCGAAGCTGTACGAAGATTTAATGCTGCGCAGAAACAATATTTGCGGTTTCCTCAAGGAGATTAAAGAGCGCGAACCTCAACTGGGCGAGGAGTTAATGTCCCGACTGAAAAACAAACTGCAGCAGCTCCTGGAAGAACATGAAATCGATGAGGCTCGGTTGGCCAATGAAGTGGTATTGTTCGCCGAACGGAGCAGTATTACTGAAGAGCTTGTGCGTCTGACCAGTCATTTAGAACAACTGGAAGAAATACTGCAGTCAGGAGAGCCTGTGGGAAGAAGGATTGATTTTCTTATACAAGAGTTAAACAGGGAAATCAACACCATCGGTTCAAAAGCATCTGACCTTGTTATTTCCCACTTAGTAGTGGAGAATCAAGAGTGAAATTGAAAAAATGCGGGAGCAGGCGCAAAATATTGAGTAAATCAAGTAATTTACTTTTGAGGGAGGTAAGTTATGGATATCAAACTGATTAATATCGGTTTTGGCAATGTTGTTTCCGCCAACCGGATAGTGGCTATTGTGAGTCCTGAATCCGCCCCAATTAAACGTATTATTTCCGAGGCTCGGGAACGAGGTATGCTGATCGATGCTACCTATGGAAGAAGAACGAGAGCTGTAATTATTGCAGACAGTGACCATGTGATTCTGTCTGCTGTTCAACCCGAAACAGTGGCTAATCGTTTAGCAGTGAAGGAACCGGCTGTAGCTGTGGAAGAATAACTTATTAGATACAGGAGGATATCATTGCCAGCGCAATCCCTGCTTGTAGTCGTATCTGGACCATCAGGTTCCGGTAAAGGAACTCTTTGCAATATGCTCAGAGAAGCCTTGCCTGATCTCTCATATTCGATTTCTCTTACCACAAGACCTCCCCGTGGTGATGAACAAAACGGGGTGGAGTACTTTTTTGTTACAGAGGAAGAATTCAAAAAGCGGATTGAAGCCGGAGAGTTTCTGGAATGGGCAGAGGTATATGGATACTACTACGGCACCCTGCTGTTCACTGTGGAGAAGCTCCTTAGTGAAGGAAGGAATGTTTTGCTGGAACTGGATACTCAAGGAGCTCGGATGGTAAAGGAGATCTTTCCCGAGGCGGTGCTTATTTTTATCAGACCGCCTTCCATGGAAGAACTCAAGGCCAGGATAACTAAAAGGGGAACAGATGATCAGGCAGCTATCAATAAGCGTTTAAGCTGTGCTCCTGATGAATTAGAAGCAGCCAGGAGTTATGATTATCTCGTCGATAACAACTTAAAGGAGCAGGCCTTCGCGGATCTGCTTAATATCATTGAGCGGGAAAAGAGTGCTCGCAGAAGAGGCCAAGGGGGAATGGACATTTGAAACAACCGAGTTTTGATCTCTTACTGGATAAGGTGGAGAGCAAATATGAGCTTGTTGTGGCGGCAGCTAAAAGAGCTCGAGTTCTGACTGAAAATAAGCAATGGGGATGATAGTCTCGAGTCACAGAAACCGGTCACTGTTGCCCTTGTAGAAATAGCCCAGGATAAACTGTTTATTGAACGGCCTAAGCAGCAAAAAACATTAAAATGAAGAATATAGTTCTAGGTGTTACGGGAAGCATTGCCGCTTACAAAGCGGCTGAAATAGCCAGTTTAATGGCAAAAAAGGGTTATCGCGTCCAAGTGATCATGACCCCTGCTGCAACTGAGTTCATCACGCCTTTGACTATGCAGGCGGTATCACAGCAGCCGGTGCATGTGGAAATGTTCAATACTCCTAAAGAATGGGATATTCAGCATATCAGCCTTGCCCAGGATGCGGACCTGGTGCTGGTCGCTCCGGCGACAGCCAATCTGATTGGTTCGGTTGCCGGCGGCACAGCAAGTAATTTGCTTACTGCAACCATTATGGCGACAAAAGCACCTGTGGTATTTGCTCCGGCCATGAATACCGGGATGTATGAAAACCCTATTTTCCAGCACTGGATGGGTTTTCTCAAAGGGATGGGTTACATCTTTATGGAACCGGAGGAGGGGCATTTGGCTTGTGGTACCAGTGGCAAAGGGAGGCTTCCTGCTCCTGAGAAAATAGTTGTTTTTGTTGAACGCCTGCTCTATCACAGGAAAGACCTGGATGGACAACATGTTCTGGTGACTGCGGGGCCCACCAGAGAGCCACTTGACCCAGTGCGGTTTTTATCAAATTACAGTTCCGGTAAAATGGGTTATGCACTTGCACAAGAGGCCAGAGACAGAGGAGCTCAGGTAACCCTGGTCAGTGGTCCCACAAGGCTTGCTCCCCTGGAGGGTGTTAACCTTACTTTAGTAGAGACTGCCCAGGAGATGTTCAATGCTGTAAAGGCTGTTTTTCCATTAGTGGATATTGTTATAAAAGCAGCAGCGGTGGCTGATTTTCGGCCTTGCCATAAAGCACAAGAAAAGATCAAAAAGGATCAGACAGGCCTTGTCTTAGAATTGGAAAGAACAGATGATATTTTAGGGTATCTGGGAGAGCATAAAGATAAGCAGATCCTGGTTGGATTTGCGGCAGAAACGGGAGAAACCATCACACATGCCCGGGAGAAATTGGCCCGCAAGAATCTCGACCTGATCGTTGCCAATGACATTACTGTGGAAGGAGCAGGTTTCGGGGTTGATACCAATGTGGCAACACTTTTATTTAAAGATGGGACTTTTTTAACACTGCCCAGGATGACAAAAAATGAACTCGCCTGTAAGGTAATCGATGGGATCGTTAAATTGTTAAAGTTTCAACAAGGAGGCTGACAGAAAAAATGACTCGACGTTTTTTTACTTCTGAGTCGGTGACAGAGGGGCATCCGGATAAGGTTGCAGATCAGGTTTCCGATGCTATTCTAGATGCGATTATTGAGAAGGACAAGATGGCTCGGGTTGCTTGTGAAACAGTGGTGGCTACAGGTCTGGTCTTTATTGCCGGGCAGATTACCACCAATTGTTATGTGGATATTCCTCACCTTGCCCGCTCTGTAATCAGGGATATCGGTTATACCAGAGCTAAATACGGTTTTGACTGTGATACCTGTGCGGTACTTACTTCTATTGAGGAGCAGTCTCCTGATATCGCTTTGGGCGTTGATCAGGCTCTCGAAGCAAAAGTCGGTGAAGCTATAGTTGAGCAAGAGCTGGGGGCTGGAGATCAGGGAATGATGTTCGGCTATGCCACAGATGAAAGCCCGGATCTAATGCCTCTGCCCGTAGATTTAGCACACAACCTGGCGCGCCGTCTGGCTGAGGTGCGCAAGGAAAAGATACTTCCTTACTTGCGCCCGGACGGAAAAAGCCAGGTAACTGTGGAGTACGAAGGTGACCGCCCGGTTCGGGTTGATGCTGTTGTTATTTCAGCACAGCACAGACCTGATATTACCCTGGACCAGATCAGGGATGACATTATCCAATTAGTTATCAAAGACACAGTTCCTGCTGAGTATATCGATAAGAGAACGCGATTTTTTGTGAACCCGACAGGGAGGTTTGTGATCGGGGGGCCACAGTGTGATACAGGACTCACCGGGAGAAAAATTATAGTTGACACCTACGGAGGGTCGGCCAGGCACGGTGGTGGGGCTTTTTCCGGAAAAGACCCAACAAAGGTAGACAGGTCCGCCTCCTATTTTGCCAGATATGTTGCCAAGAATATTGTAGCTGCTAAACTTGCCCGCAGGTGTGAGATTCAAGTTGCTTATGCCATCGGAGTGGCAAACCCTGTTTCTGTTCATGTGGATACCTTTGGGACAGGAGTGATCTCTGATCAAGCGATCTGCAGTTTGATCAAAGAAATATATGATTTCAAGCCTGCGTCGATCATCAGGAATCTTGATCTCAGAAGGCCCATCTACAGGCAAACTGCTTCCTACGGTCACTTCGGTCGCCCGGATCTTGACCTTACATGGGAGAGAACTGACAGCGCAGAACTGCTCAGAAGAGAAGCAGAAAAGATCTCACTGGGAGGCCGCTGTTAACTGTCACAGGTTTAAGTAGGGGTGATCACATATTCCGGCCAGTTATACCTCTGATATAACTGGCCTTGTTAATGTAAAAGCTTCTTTGTGCTGGAACAACAGACGACTGTTACTATGGAGAGTTGAGCGATGGGGGAAGAATGTGCAGAGGTTGTTGTCAGGATTAATCATCCGCGGTTGGACCGTGTTTTTCACTACCGGATCCCGGAAGGGACGGAAAAACCGCAGCCCGGGTCGCGGGTAACTGTCCCATTTGGGCCGCGTACTGTGGAGGGATGGGTGATCGGTTACAGTGAACCTGATCCAGAGATAAGTTTGCGGGAAATAGCAGGAATCACAGATGTTGAACCGGATTTTACAGAAGAATTGCTGGAACTGGCGCGCTGGATGTCAGGTTATTATTTGCATCCCATGGGAGAGATCCTCGACAAGATCTCCCCTCCTCCTAAGCCCAAAAGACCAATTCAAGTTTTTGCATCACCACCTGTTTCACCCAAGGTGCAGCCTCACGAACTTGTTTTAACCGTTGAACAGCAAATTGCCCTCGACAAGATAAAAAAATCCTTGCTTTGCCGTGATCACAGCAGGTTTCTCCTCTACGGAGTAACTGGGAGCGGCAAGACTGAAGTATACCTGAGAGCCGCGGAGGCTGCTTTAGTTGCCGGCAGGCAAGTGCTATATTTGGTGCCGGAAATTGGCCTTACACCACAAAAGAAACAGATCTTTCAGGAAAGGTTTGGGGAACAGGTTGCAGTTTGGCATCATAGATTGGCCGGTAGGGAGAAATACCGCACCTGGGAAGGGGTAAGGAATGGTAAGCTGCGGGTGCTTATTGGCCCCCGTTCCGCCGTTTTTGCGCCTTTTTGTGAGCTAGGATTGATCATTATCGATGAGGAACATGACTCAGCATATAAACAGCAGGAAAAACCCTATTATCATGCGCGTCAGGTGGCATTGTGGCGTGCTCGGTATAACAGCGCAGCAATAATTCTGGGGAGTGCAACTCCCTCCCTGGAGAGCTATGCCTCTGCAGCCTGGGGAAGGATGGAAGTTCTCTCTATGAAAAAGCGTCCTGCCGGGCGCAGCCTGCCTGTAGTTAATGTTGTTGATCTACGGCAGGAGCCGGCAGGGAGATTATCGTTTTTGAGTGAATACCTGATCGAGCAGATCAGGCTGCGCTTGGAGAGGAAGGAGCAGGTGATTCTGTTTTTAAACAGGCGGGGCTTTGCTCCATTGATTTATTGTCCTGTTTGCGGGGATGTTATAAAATGCAAGAATTGTTCTATTTCTCTTATTTACCATAAACAGACCAAAGACCTGCGCTGCCATTACTGTAATGCTGTCAGGCCACTGCCTGGGTCTTGTCCCTCCTGTGGCAGTACAAAGAAACTGCGCTTCCTGGGAGTGGGGATCCAGCGGGTGGAAAAGGAGATCGTCAATCTACTGCCTGAAGCGCGGGTTGTGCGGCTGGATTTTGATACCACCAGAAGAAAAGGGGATTTTCAACGAATTTTAGGCAGTTTTGCGCGGCGGGAGGCGGATATCCTCCTGGGAACACAGATGGTAACCAAAGGGCATGATTTTCCGGGTGTTACTCTGGTGGGGGTTCTCAATGCCGACCTGTCTTTAAACCTTCCCGATTACCGGTCTGCGGAGCACACCTTCCAACTGCTGAAGCAGGTATCCGGACGGGCGGGGCGTGGGGCAACACCAGGGGAGGTTGTGGTGCAGACACTAAATCCGAACCACTACAGCATCAGAACCGCCTGTCTGGGGGGTGACGAATTCTTTTATCGGGAAGAAGCCTATAGAAGACGCTCCTTGGGGTATCCACCTTTGGCGATTTGATCAGAGTGCGCTTGAGCGGGAAGGACGAAGAAAAGGTGTTAAGTGGTGCTGTTCAGCTTGCTGAGCATCTAAAGCATACATTCAAGTGGGATCAGATTGATATTCTGGGACCCGCTCCGGCTCCTGTCCTGCGTGTCAAGGGTTACTACAGGTATCAGGTCATGCTGAAAGGAAACTGCCGCAAAGTCAGGTCTAAGATCGACAGCTGTCTGGCTGTTTATCGCAAAAGTAATAGTGTTATAATTAATGTGGAAGTGGATCCCTTTGGTTTTTGATAATGTGAGGAGGCAAATTTGATGGCTGCTCTTAAAATAGTAGAGATCGGTGAACCTGTGCTGCGGCAGAAGTGCCGTGAGGTGACAGTGATAAACAAAAAAATAAAGAAACTGCTTGATCGCATGAAAGAGGCCATGTACAAGGCCAATGGCGTGGGTCTGGCTGCACCTCAGGTCGGGGTTTCCAAGAGGATCGTAGTAGTGGATGTAGGAGAAGGTGTCTGGGAACTGATCAACCCTGAAATAATATTTCAGGAGGGTGAAGAGCTGGGTATCGAAGGGTGTTTGAGTATCCCCGGTGTGGCAGGAGAGGTCAGCAGAGCGGCCAGAGTCAGGGTGCGAGCTCTCAACCGCCAGGGCCAGCAGCAGGTGGTTACAGCTGAAGGATTAGGAGCGCGTGCCTTGCAGCACGAGATCGATCACCTGGATGGCATTCTGTTTATTGATAAAGCTATAAAAATCAGCCGCCAGGAGTCATGAGGAGGGCAAAACAATTGAAAATTCTCTTTTGTGGTACTGCGCAATTTGCCTTGCCTACATTAGGGCATATAATAGAAAACAAATGGGAGCTGTTGGGGGTTGTCACCCAGCCTGACCGGCGGCGCGGCCGCGGCAGGAAAATCGCTTCCCCACCTGTGAAAGAATTTCTCTCAGGGCATACTGTACCTGTTTACCAACCGGCAACCCCTCAGGAATTGATAGAAATCATCGATAAATATGACATTAAACCAGATCTGATTGTTGTTGTTGCCTATGGGATGCTATTGCCATCTGAGGTTCTTGATCTGCCACCTCTGGGATGCATCAATCTTCATCCCTCACTGCTCCCAAGATACCGCGGAGCTGCACCTATCCAGAGAGCGATTATGAATGGGGAGCAGGTGAGCGGTATTACAAGCATGTATCTGTCTGAAGAGATGGATGCGGGAGATATTATCCTCCAGGAGGAAGCAGAAATCCCTGAAGATGCCACAGCCGGGGACATGGCATCTGTCCTGGCAGAGCGTGGAGCTGTTTTAATAGATCAGACATTAACCATGATTCAGCAGGGAACTGCACCGCGACATCCCCAGGATCACAGCCGCGCAACCTGTGCTCCACCACTGCGTAGAGAAGAGGAACAAATTGACTGGAGCCATGATGCAGCAAAGATTTATAACCAGATCAGGGGTATGAATCCTAAACCTGGGGCGTATACTGTGATAAAAGGAAGAATATTAAAACTATGGCGTTCTCAGGTTATTGCGGACAAGATATCAGGCTTTTTACCGGGTGAAGTAGTCGAAATTAACCCTAAAACCGGTTTTTCTGTACAGACCGGGAGAGGCCGGATTTTTTTGACAGAGGTACAGCCTGCAGGTCGCGCTCGGATGAGTGCAGCGGCGTATCTGCGGGGGAATAAAATTTCGCAGGGTTTACGTCTGGGATGATAGAGCCTGGACTGCTTGTAAAGGTGGTTTTAATTAATTGAGTGGACATAAGGTTTCTCCGGCCAGGGATGCAGCCCTGCGTGTGCTGTTGGCTGTAGAGAAGGATGGCGCTTATGCTAACCTGGAGCTGCGGAAACTGACCAGGAGATCGACCCTGGCGCCCAGCGATATCTCCCTTTTGACCGAGTTAGTATACGGGACTCTGCGCAGGCAGGGTACATTGGACTATGTGATCGAGCAGCACAGCACAGTGCCTCTTTCACAGATGAATTACATCATCCGCAGTATTGCGCGGTTGGGAGTATATCAACTTCTATATCTGGACAGGGTTCCTGCCAGGGCTGTCTGCAGCGAATCGGTGGAACTGGCAAAGAGCCGCGGTATTCACGGGTTGGCCGGTTTTGTAAACGCCCTGCTGCGCAGCATCAGCCGCAGCAAGGAGAGGATTTCTTTTCCTGATCCCGAGAAGGAAACAGCACTCTATTTGAGCATAAAGCACTCACATCCCCAATGGCTGGTGGAACGCTGGCTGATGCGATTTGGAAAAGAAGAAACAGCTGCCCTATGTGCGGTCAATAATCAGCCGGCACCTGTTGTGCTGCGCTGCAATACTCTAAAAAATACACCTGACCAACTGATGGAGAAACTCAGGGGAGAGGGTTTGATGGTTCGTTCCAGTGCCCTCATACCTGAGGGGATTATCGTGGAGAAGAGATCTTTTCTGCCGGAGCTGAAATCTTTCCGCGATGGGTTATTTGCTGTACAGGATGAGAGCTCAATGATTGCCTCATCTGTTTTGAACCCTCTTTGCGGGTCTTTTGTTGTTGATGCCTGCAGCGGGCCGGGCGGGAAAACAACACACCTTGCCCAGTTGATGAACAACGAGGGTAGAATCCTGGCTCTTGATGTCCATGAACACCGCCTGGCACTGGTTGACAGTGCCTGCAGGAGGTTAGGGGTGACCATCGTAGAAACCAGGCATCAGGATGCCAGAGAGCTACAAGATAAATTAGAAGAAAAAGCTGATTTTATTTTGGTTGATGTGCCCTGCTCAGGCCTGGGGGTGATCCGCAGGCGGCCCGAGCTGAGATGGCGGGTAGAGTGCGCTGATTTATCACAACATGCTGCACAACAGCTGGAGATTCTGGGACAGGTGAGTAAGTGCCTGAAGACAGGAGGATTATTGCTTTACAGTACCTGCTCTACGGAGCCCGAAGAGAATACAGGGGTTGTCAACTCTTTTTTAATGGAATACACTGGGTTTAAAGCTGAGGAGCTAGCCATGCCCTTTCACTTAGTTCACAGCTGTGACAAGTTGGATGCTAAAAAGGGTTTTCTACAGCTGCTTCCTCATCGGCACGGTACTGACGGGTTTTTCCTGGCCTGTTTTAGGAAAACTGAAGAGAGCAGGTGAAACCATGAGTTTAGATGATTTAGAAGCCATGATCACAAAATTCTGGGAGGGTATTTTCCGTAAAAGGAATCGGCCTATTCAGCCTGTGGAAATGGCCAGGGCATTAGTACGAGAGATGGTCATCCAAAGACGGGTGAGTGTATCCCGGGTCTATGCCCCCAATATTTTCACAATTAGTCTGGGAAAAGCGGATTTCCAAAAGAGCGCATCACTTCAGGACGCCCTCAGCCAGGAGCTGGCGGGTTATGTTAAGAACAAAGCGATAGAGAAGGAGTATACCTTGATCGGAAGGCCACAGATAGCATTTATTGAGGATGATTCTCTGGAAATTGGAGAGATTGCGATCAAGTCTGCTTTTTCTTCAGAAGAACCACTGCCCGCTGAAGAACCGATAAAAATGGACCACACTATGATCTTCGATAAGCAGGAGAAGGAAAGCAGGGTTACCGGTAAGAATTACTCTATAGTAATTATCAGTGGACCTGACCAGGGAAAGAGCATTTTACTGCAAGGGGGAGAGCCATACTATATCGGTCGTAAGAGCACTAACCACCTGGTGCTTACAGATATCAATGCCTCCCGAGAGCATGTCTTGCTGGAAAGGCGTGGCGATATTTTGCACTTGATTGATTTGGGAAGCAGGAATGGAACCTTTGTTGATGGAATTCGTATCGAAGAGTATGAACTGGAGGTCGGGGATCAGTTTTTGATCGGTGAGAATTTGTTCGAAGTTGAAGGGAGTTAAACCATGATCTGGGTGGTTCTAGCTCTGAAATATTTAGTACTGCTGTTAATCTGTCTTTTTGTTCTGGTTATTTTTTTCAATCGTGGGGCAGGTGGGAAAATAAACAGGGCTGCACTTTTGGTTCTTCGTTCAGGATCGGCTGCGGTACCTGAGGGAAAAAGGTGGGAGCTGGGAAAAGGGGTAGTCCTGGGAAGAAGCAGCGATTGTGCAGTAAGTCTTCCTGACCCCTATGTTTCTAACAGGCACGCACGCATTATTTTACAAGATAAAAAATATTATGTCACAGACCTGGGCAGCACCAATGGCACCCTTCTGGAAAATCATTACCTTACAGCACCACAAATTCTACGGAATGGGTCCCAACTTCAAGTTGGGGGATTTACCTTAAGAGCTGATCTGCCAGAGCAGAATCAAGCCCGCAGGTCTTTTCTTTTGCCGCTTTTTCCCGGGTTGATCCTTGGTGCCGGCAGCCTGGAATTGTACAGAGAACAGCTGCTGAGCACTCAGGATATCGCTCTCCTGGCTGTGGCTGCCCTGTTTCTGGTGGTCAGTTCTTTTATAGTTGAATACAAAGGAAAGGGTGACCCCTTGATCATACATATCATAGGGGTTCTTTCAGCTTTAGGTCTTATCTTTATTTTCCGGGTTAACCCCTATTATGGCTTACGCCAAGCTTACTGGGTGTTGGCGGGGTATACCCTGTTCTGGTTGATCCAGATCTTTCTATCCGAATACAGGCGCCTGCTTGATTATAAATACACCTTTATGGTTTTGAGCATTGTTTTTCTTATCTTTACAATTATCTTTGGTGTGGAAGCGGGAGGTGCACGCAGTTGGCTCTCTCTCGGTTCTTTTCGGTTTCAGGCTTCAGAGTTTGTTAAGGTCTTTATGGTGATCTTTCTGGCGGGCTATCTAGAGGAAAACAAGGAGATTCTCCGTGTAGGGACACTAAAGTTCGGCCGCTTTTATCTTCCGGATTGGCCATATCTGGGTCCACTGCTGGTGGTCTGTGGTTTTTCTTTGCTTCTTTTGGTTTTTCAAAAGGATCTGGGGATGGCCCTGCTCTTTTTTGTCACTTTTCTTGTGATGGTCTATATTGCTACAGAGCGCTCTTATTACCTTTTACTGGGATTGGGGCTCTTTTCAATAGGTGCAGTTTTAATGTACTACATTTTCCCCCATGTTCAGAGCAGGATATTGATCTATCTGGATCCGTGGCAGCAGATTGATGGCGGCGGATATCAGGTTGTTCAATCACTTTTCGCGATCAGCGGGGGAGGCATCTTCGGGATGGGATTGGGAAGCGGTTTTCCCAAATTAATACCCGCTGTACATACTGACTTCATCTTTTCCCTGATCGGAGAGGAATTAGGGCTCTTAGGTGTTATGGGAATATTAGGTATTTACTATTTGCTGGTTTGGAAGGGACTGCGGATATCATTTAATGCCCCGGACGGTTTCGGTAGTCTCCTGGCATGTGGGTTTAGCGCTATCCTTGCTCTGCAGACACTGATTATTGTCGGAGGGGTGATCAGTGTGATCCCACTTACAGGAATTCCTCTGCCCTTTTTGAGTTATGGGGGCAGTTCCTTTGTCTCCAACTGTTTTCTGATGGGAATTCTCTATAAAGTTAATGCGGAAAGTGAGAGAGATGTCGATCAGCATGGGGCATCTATGAGGGCTGTTGAGGTTGACCGGTAGCAGAGGGGAATGTGAATATGCAAGATACAGTTAAGAAATTTCTTATATTTGTAACTGCCTGTTTTCTGATTTATTCAGGATATCTGATCCACCTTGTACTGGTGCGGGGACCGGCTTTGAGCAAGCATGGTGCTAATCCAAGGCCCTGGATTATAGAAAATCGTGTTGTACGGGGAGGAATTTATGCGCGTAATGGCGAAAAAATAGCAGAAAGTATTATCGAAGGGGATAATATAAACAGGAAGTATTATTACCCACAGCAATACGCCCATTTGACCGGCTATCACTCCAGGCGCCTGGGAAAAACAGGGCTGGAAAGGGCCTATGATGAGGAACTCCTGGGACAAAAAGGTTATGCCCAAAGGAACCTGGAGGCACGCTTTGGCATAGATAGGACTGAGGGTGAGGATATCTATCTCACCATTGACCACAAGCTTCAGATGAAAGCCTGGGAACTGCTTTCCCCCTACAAGGGGGCGGCAGTGGTCCTAGATCCCAGGAATGGCGAAATTTTAGCGATGGTCAGCAGCCCAAGCTTTGATCCAAACATCAATACTCTGGAGAAGAACTGGGATCAGCTGCGGCAAGACAATGGGCAGCCATTATTTGATAGATCCAGTCAGGGTTTATACCCCCCAGGATCAACAATGAAAATTGTTACTGCTGCTATAGGGCTTGATAAGTTTCCTCAGTTAGAGAACGAGCACTTTGATTGCCAGGGTGCGATCACCATTCAGGGCAGGGTCCTGCATGATTTACGGGCTCATGGCAGGGTAGATTTAAAGCGCGCACTGGCAATATCTTGCAATTCGTATTTTGCAAATTTAGGAATGGAAATAGGAAGTGAGGACTTTTCGAGCGGCCTCAAAAGTTTTGGTTGGGGAGAGAAGTTCTCCTTTGATCTCCCGATTAAAAGTATCCCTTTAAACCAGGATGGCTTGCAGAGTCTCAACGGCCTTGCGGAATCTGCCATGGGGCAGGGGGAGATATTAGTAAGTCCGTTATTTATGGCTTTAATAACCGGATCAATCGGCAATCAGGGGGTTATGATGAATCCTTATCTTGTCAAGGATATTCGCTCACCTGAGGGCAAGGTGGTTTGGAAACAGGAACAGCGCTTTCTAAGAGATGTGGCAACACCTGAAACTGCCTGGCGGGTTCAGGAAGGGATGATGGCAGTTGTAAAACCAGGGGGAACGGGTACAGCGGCTTCCCTGCCGGGAATTGATGTGGCCGGGAAGACGGGGTCTGCGGAAAATCCTTCAGGGCGTACTCACGCCTGGTTTGTGGCATCTGCACCCGCTGAGCAACCCCGGGTTGCGGTCAGTGTTATCGTGGAGCATGGCGGACAGGGCGGCACAACTGCGGCACCCATTGCTAAAGAACTATTACGGCTTGCCCTATTACAGGAGGGTTAAAAATGATCGGCCAATTATTGGGTAATAGATATGAAATAATCGCTAAACTCGGTTCCGGTGGTATGGCTCACGTTTACCGCGCTCGCTGTACAGTTTTAAATCGCATCGTTACCGTTAAGGTCATGCGTAAAGAACTGGCAGAAGATAAGGATTTTGTTCACCGCTTTCAGATCGAGGCCCAGGCAGTAGCTCTCTTATCCCATCCCAACATAGTGAGCATCTATGATGTGGGTGAGGAGAATGGTCTGCCTTACCTGGTTATGGAATATGTAGAAGGGGATAATCTCAAGGAGATCATTCGACAAAAGGGGGCACTGTCCCCAGCAGAGACAGTGAACATCGGTATCCAGGTGTGTGCTGCTCTTGATCACGCCCATAGCAAAGGAATTATTCATCGAGATATCAAGCCCCATAACATCCTCGTCACACCTGGAGGGCGTGTCAAGGTAGCAGATTTCGGAATGGCTCGCTTTCTGTCAGTTCCCGGTGCCACGGTGACTCAGTCCGGTACAGTAATGGGTTCTGTACACTATTTTTCTCCTGAACAGGCACGGGGAGAGGAGGCCAGCTACCAGTCGGACCTCTATTCCCTTGGTGTTGTCCTCTATGAGGCTGTTTCCGGGCATGTTCCTTATCAAGGGGATAATCCTATTACTATTGCTCTCAAGCACATTCAGGAACAACCCCCTGGTTTACGCCTTGAAAACCCTTCAATTCCCGAAGAGCTTGAGCAGATCATTCTTAAGGCTATGGCCAGGGATAAGGAAATGCGCTTTAAATCTGCAAAGGAAATGCAGAAGGCACTGTCTTATTCTGGGGAATTTTCCGGTACCCAGGAAGAGGAGCGCACCAGGTCTATTCCTATCCCAGTCATACCGGAGCGGAAAACACTGAGCAAAAAAAGGATGCATCCTGCAGCTATTGCGGCCCTGGTTGTCTGTGGCATACTTCTTATTGGGGGTGTGTTGTATGGCTTTTCCAGGTGGTATTTTGGGGATACTGTCAGTGTGCCTGATGTTGTTGAGCTGCCCCAGGCTGAGGCCACAGCTACACTGAAAAGTGCGGGTTTCCGGGTTGAAGTAGATGAAGTCTTTGATCAGGGCAAGGAAACCGAGGTTGTGATTCGTCAGGATCCGATTGGCGGGATGAAAGTCAAAAAGGGTCGTCTGGTGCGCATCTGGGTGAACAAGGGGCAGAGCAGTATCTGGCTGCCCAATCTTGCGGGGGCCTCTGAGAGGGAAGCACGCCTTGCTCTTGAGGGACGAGGTTTTAAGGTTAAAATCAACAAGGAAAATCATGAGAGTGTGGCTGCAGGATATGTGATACGGCAGTTTCCAGAGGGGGATCAGAATCAACCCAAGGGCACTGAGGTTACCCTGATCGTGAGCAGCGGCCCTGTTGTTAAGGATGTTGTTGTTCCATCCCTGGTGGGCTTGACGGTTGATCAGGCAAAAGCAGCCCTGGGTTCAGTGGAGTTGAATCTGGGTGAGGTCAAGGAGGAACCGAGCAGCGAGGAAAAAGGTAAAATTATCAAACAGAGTGTAGATCCCGGAACATCTGTCAAAAAAGGACAAAGAATCGATGTTGTTGTCAGCAGCGGCTTAAAATCGCAGCAGAGAAAATTGAAGATTGAAGTTCCAGAAGATCAAAGTGGGGAAATAAGGGTTGTTGTCAAGGATGAGCAGGGTACCAGGGAGGTCTATAAAGGAACACATGAAGCAGGGGATCAAATCGAAAAGAGCTTCGAGGTTTATCCACCAGGAGAGTTTCAGATCTATTTTCAGGGGCAACTGAATAAGACTATTCCGTTTTGATGGCAGATAGATGGCAGATAAAGGAGGCCGTATGTGAGAGAAGGTTTAATCATCAAGGGCTATGGGGGGTTCTATTATGTCAGAACAGGTGAAAAGACCTGGTGCTGCCGTGGGCGCGGCCGCCTGCGCCTGGGGCAAAATCTGCTAACAGGTGACAGGGTTCAATTTACACCCCTGGATAAAGGGGAGGGTGTTATTGAGGAGATCAAAGAGCGTAAAAATGCCCTGCCACGCCCTCCTGTGGCCAATGTTGACCAGGTAATTTCGGTCGTTTCTTTGGCACATCCGGATCCTGATCTCAAGCTACTCAACCGTTCCCTGGTTTTGTGCGAATTAGAGAAACTCAGCATTGTTATCTGTTTTAACAAAATTGACTTGATTGATTCATCGCAGGCTAAAGATTTAGAGGATATTTACCGAAAAGCCGGTTACCACACAGTTTTCACATCCGCACTGGAAGGCCGTGGTCTGGAGCAATTGCGCCAGGTTATCGCCGGTAAAATATCTGTATTATCAGGGCCATCAGGTGTTGGTAAGTCTACCCTGCTCAACTCCCTGGATCCCAATCTGTCCCTGGAAACAGGGGAGATCAGCAGGAAATTGAAAAGAGGGAAGCATACTACGCGGTATGTTGAATTAATACCTTTATGTGACGGATTTGTTGCGGATACACCCGGTTTCAGCAGCTTAGAACTGCCAACGATAAAAAGAACTGAATTAGGCCGTTGTTTTCCCGAAATAAATGAGTTTGCCGGGCAGTGTCGTTTCTACGACTGTATTCATCTGGATGAACCTGATTGTGAAGTAAAGAACGCTCTGGAGCAGGGCTTGATCAGCAGAGCTCGTTATCATGACTACAAACAATTTATGGAAGAAATTATCAGCAAGGAGCGAATCTACGAATGAGCATCAAAATTGCCCCCTCGATTTTAACTGCAGATTTTAGCAATCTAGGAGCACTGATCAATAAATTGGAGAGTGGTGGGGCCGATGACATCCACCTGGACATCATGGATGGGAAATTTGTTCCCAATCTTACTTTTGGGCCATTGATTGCGGCTTCACTGCGCGAAGTCACTTCTTTTCCCCTTGATGTTCACTTGATGGTAGAGGCCCCGGAACGATATTTTTCCGCTTTTGCTAAAGCAGGTGTGAAGAGTTTGACGATTCACTCTGAGACCTGCCAGCACCTGTATCGATCTGTTCAGTTGATCAAGGAGATGGGACTTAAGGCAGGGGTGGCTTTGAATCCAGCTACCCCGCTGAGCGTTTTAGAGTATATTATACAGGATTTAGATCTAGTGCTGATCATGACGGTAAATCCCGGTTGGGGTGGCCAGGAATTTATACCTGCTATGAACAGGAAGATCCGTGAGTTAAGGGAGATGCTTATTGATTCGGGGTCCAGCGCGGACCTGCAGGTGGATGGTGGAATCAACTCCAGAACAATAAAAGCGGCTGTGGATTGTGGAGCTAACTCCCTTGTGATCGGTTCTGCTCTTTTAAAGGAACAGGATCTGACTAAAGCTATCAAAGATTATCGTTCTTTAGCTGAGGAAGCATTGGTTGGGAGTTGGTGGCACCGCGCGTATCAAGGTGAGTGATATCACTTATTCCCTCCATAATTAAAGCATACCAGGCCCGAAAAAGGCCTGGTATGCTTTAATGAGAGGGTAGGATGTCTGCAATTTAAAAGCTAAATGCTATTTTTTCCCCTTGCTTTCTTGCAATAGACATATCCACCGGCACACAAAACAGCAAGCAGGAACATTATCATCATCAGCACATAGCCGGGATCACCTGTTGCGGGGACTGTCTTTATTTGTTTGCCGCCAACTGGGCCAACCGGATTCTTGCCCTGGTCACCACCTGTTGTAGGGGTTGTTTCAGACGCTGTCTCGATCAATTTTCCTGTAACCGCGTATTTGCTCAGTGATTTAACAACAAACGTTATTTTACTGCCATCGATCTCCGTTGGTGTGATGTACTCATATTCCCCATTGGGAAGCTGATGAATGATCTTGATCTCTTTGTATTTGGCTAAATCCTTAACTGTCAAGGTGATTGTAGCGGTCTCGCCGTTAAGCTGATATTCAACAATATTGCCGTCAGAACCGAGCGATTGAAGTGACAGATCATACATGCCCAGCACAGTTCTGCCCGCTCCCAGTTTTTGCATTGCCTCATAATCTTCACCTGCGGTGAACGGTACAGCGGTCAGGATGATATTCCAGGGAACACCGCTGATCTGTACGCCATTGGAAGTGTGATTGATTGCAGCGGCTTCGTTCTGCAGTGCCGAAAGCTTCGTTTTCAGTTTGGCATCGATTTGTGTTTTTTCATCATCAGATAGGTTGTTATATGCTTCACTCGCCTTGGCAAGCGCTGTCATTTCTGTAGTGCTAATCGTATCGGGCAGTTTATTGATAAGCCCCTCTGTTTCTTTAATCGGCTGCATAAGGGCGGCATATGCTTCCTCCGCTGTAAGCAGTGTCTGGTAGTTGGAGACCAGCATAGCCTGCTCATCGGTTAGTGCATCATAAGCCTCCCTTGCGGTATCGATCAGTGATTTGCTTTCCAGTGTGACTATCCCTATTGCCGCTATCTTATCCTCCGCATCTTTTGCTGCCTGAAGATCAGCAAGTGTTGTCTCCGCGGCCTCCAGCTTAGCGAGTTTGGTTACTAAGTCCTTTTGCTCCTGTGTTAAGGCATTGTAAGCCGCTCTGGCACTCTCGATCGCTGTTTTGTCGCCAAGGGTGACCGGGTCGCTGATCGCTGTGATCAGGTTGTCTACGTTTTTCGCTGCAGCAGCGTCCTCATTGTCTACCGGATAGGCGGTGATGGTGCCTGTGATTTGTGTGTTGTCAGTGGCGAGAGTATCTCCTTCACCCTTGTTGAGATTTACCGTGAAGTTAAAACTCCCCTCTGTGCCGCTGGGATTTGCTTCTGTTCCGGCGACTGCGGGGGTAAAGCTGTCCATGGTGACGATGGCTGTGACTCCATTCATGTCAAGGTTTGCAATCTCAGATTCGATCCATGCTTTGACGGCTTGCTCTGTGTTCGCGGTGTCCATAGGCACTGTCCAGGTCTGGTTTTCGATTGCAGTCTTCGCCTTTGCAACGGCTTCTTCATTGGATTCGAGGGTTTCGTCCGCGGCTTCCAGCCACTTGCTCCAGTAAGTCCCGTCACCCAAGGCCGGGGAACCTCCAAACTTGTCCCAGTCGTGGACCTCATAGGCGAAGTCGTTGACATAGTGGAATATAATCTCGTCGCCCTGGGATAATTTTTGATTGGAAACGCCGAAGAGGGCGTGGTTTCCGTTGAGGGTATACATCCAGCCGGAGCGGTTTCCGTTGGTGAACTCGCTCAGTTCATACCCGCCGTATACATCTGGTGCGTTAATGGTTGTTATATAGTCGCCCCCTGGATTTTTCCACGTAAGTCCCGCTCCGGTCAGTGCCATTTCAAACAGGTCAAGGACGGTGGAATTTTCGGGCAGCGTGTAGTTTTTGGTGGCGATCCATGTTACGTACTCCGCCCCCTTGTAATCGCCATCGGCCAGATCAATGCTATCGAATTCATCTTCAAGTTCAGCCAGCGTACAACCAATCAGGCGGAAGGTTACATCGATGGTGTCAGATGGTACCTCGGAGCCAATTTCCTTCCACCTGGCGGTCAGCGTCAGGTCTTTTACCTCTGAGGGATATGTGGTATAGAGTTTCTGATCAGATGAGTACCAGCCGGCAAATTCAAGGTTCGTGTTCTTTGTCGTCGGAATGGGCAGAGCGATATGCGACATATGAGCATCGAAGGCATAGGTCAAGGCCTCGCTGCTGCCGCCCAGCACGCCGCCGTTGGGGTCGAGCGTCAGAGTTGCGGCGGGTTCCGGCTCACCGCTGGATTCCACAAGGTTCAGGTAGTAGATGACAGGCTCTTTTTCGCCCTCCTGAACGATGATCCTGATCATCTTGTGATTGGGCATACCACTGAAGACTGCGTTGTGTCCGCGCGAGCTGTTAATGTAAATGTTGACGCCCTCGGCGGCGTCCACGCTAACGGCGAATGGCCCGTCGACAGCCACGTTGTCATAGATGTACTTGCCCTCTGTCAGCGCTAGCGCGTTCCCGTCCACCTTGATTGCGGATGGCGCGGCGGTCTGGCCCACCTCCGACTCACTGGCCGCGGCCACGCGAACCATGTTGACCTCGGTGGACTTTTCGCCTATGGCGCCGTTTTCTATGTTGCTGGCAGTCACTATCTTCACATAGTGGACACCGTTTTCGAAGGTTACCGGCTGTCCGTTTTCATCCACGGCCCAGGCCAGATCCATACCGTCTGTGACTGAAAGATATTGCCTGTTACCTTTGGTATAGCTGCCCAGATAGGGATTCCCGGCTTTGTTGTTATCTTCTCCGGGCAAGCCTCTCTGACCGACATCCACATAACCGAAATCAGTGAAGGGAGGTAAGGAATTGCCGTATTCGTTCGTCCCCTCCTGGGTTTGAAGCAGTATCCCGCTCAGGTCATACTATTTTCCAGCGCTTCTGTCCAGTCAAACAATGGATAATATTCTGGCAGAGGGTATTCGTAATATGGCTGCGTAGCGCTGTTGCCTTTGTTGTCCGTCCAACTTGTCCGCCCGTTTTCAAGCTTGCTGTAGGTGATGCTGTAATCCCACAACGCGCTGTTGTCATAGTGTACGGAGCCCGCAAGGGCGTACCATTCGCTCCCGTCTTCAGATACCCAAACCTGTCCCGGCTCAGCAAAAGCGTTGCTTCCCTCCACAGAGTTACCATATGTGATAAAGTCTACGCCATAGGGGTTCTTCGGGTTATCTTGGATGGCATCCTCAAAATAATAGGTGATGTAGCCGCCGAAGTTACCCAGCGATGCCGGCGCTGTGTATGTGGCACCAGCGACATCGTTGTTGCTGCCCAGCAGGGTGGCCACGCCGCGCAGACCATAGTCGCTGATCCCAAGTCCGTTGGTATACTGGGATCCGATACAAAGATAATCGGTAACCGCGTCCGGCAGTCCGCTGTATTTTTGGGTAAAGCAAGTTACTGTATAAGAGCTTTCAGTAACTCCTTCCTTTACGACAGAAATCTTATTCGCTGTGCCCTCCGGCGAGGAGTTCAACGTAACGCTGCAGGTCTTGTCCGCGTTTATCGCTTGCGCCTCGGTATCGTTTACGCTGATCATAGCATTAGCCGAGTCAAATGTAAGAGTTAGATCTACAGTTGTTTGACCATACGGTAAGGCAAGGTTAGCGCTTTTTTTCGTAAACAGATCTGATTTCATCAGCCATTGGCCGTTGGCAGGCACTGCGTCTAGAATGGCAGTTTCCTCTGTTATCTCTTTGCTGAAGTTGAAGATATATTTCGTTCTGGTTCCTCTTGAATAGCTGTTATTGTCATTGTAGGCATAAACTACCGCTTGCGCGGTACCGTCTTTCAATGAAACATTCAGAGTACGAAAAGATGCCGCTGCGATCTCGTCCTTAAACTTGCTAACCCTCGTTCCTTCTTCCTCGCCAACGCTGGACAAAACAGGCAGATTTCCACGTGAATTATCATATGTATTATTTTGACATTCAAAGTAGAGAGTGATGGTCGCATTATCGGCTGTCTCTTTTGACAGCTGAATATTATAGATCCGATCATACTCTGCTGCGTTTGTCTCCGTACTATGGCTTGTTACGCCGGCGCCTGCGATACTCACAGCTTTGGGCTGTGCTCCTTGATAATTAGGATCATCCATGATCGAAATCTCATAGGCACCTGCTGGTACAGAGGCGCCGCTTCAACCTTGACTTCGATGTGGTCACTCTCAAAATAATAATTGTCATCGACCGAGGCAATGCAATAATAAATATGGGTTCCCTCTGTACAAGTATCCGCATAAAAAGTAGTCGCCGACTTGCTGAAAACCTGGCTTACTCCGTCTTTAAACCACTCGTAATAATAATTATTTCCGCCGCTGCAGTTCGCTGTAAAAGCCGGATTGCTGCCGACTGTACAGATCAACGGCTTGTCCTGCGCGGAAAAATTAAAAGTGGCGGAAATATTTTCAGTAGCCGGTAAAACCGTCACGGTAACTACATTACTGTCCAGCGATATGCCGCCGCTTGTGGCTACCACTTTATAATAGGATTTACCCCCGGCATTGGTTGCAGGTGCATAGGAAGAAGATATGGCGTCCTGAATATCGTTCCAGTTTGTCTTGTCTGGGCTCTGTTGCCATTGATAGGAAACAGTTCCGTTATTCACAGCAGTTGCCTCTACAGATAAAGTAAGGCTTGTATCAATCAATACGGTTTCGTAAGTCTTAAGGTTTTTGGTAAATTCAAGAGTCTCACCTGTATCAGCTTTCTCAAACACCGCTTTCACATGAAGTGCTGCTGGTTCTTGGTCAAAAGAAAGCAGCAACTCTGGCACGCTGGAAGTTGAACTCTTGTAAGATACAAACCAATACCCTTCACCGTATATAATGTAATCGTATACGGCTTCATCCATATCGGTAACGTTGCTATGATATGGCACCTCAACACCATTTACTATCCAGCCAACAAAACTTTCAGTATCACTTGTCAGATCAAAACAATAACCTGCGCCACTATTGCCTTCCAACCAACCTGAGTATATTACATTAGCACTATCAGCACCGATGACAGATGCAGTTATTTGAGTATCCAATCCCTCTTGCCAAGAACCGGGCATTAACTCAACCGTGCCTTCGCTTGCAAAAGAAATGGTAGGCATCAATCCTACCAGTAATACTGCAACAAGTAGGACACTCAGCAGTTTCCGAAAAGCTTTCATATACTTATCACATCCCATTTCAATTTGTAAAAATCACTATTTTGAGGGATGTGGGCAAAGCCCACATCCCTCAAACGTACAGTTTATATTGTGAAAGTAGCGTAATAGCCGCTATACAATGGAATACCATATGATGTGCCGTTTACAGTATATGTGTTGTAGATTGGCAGGACCTCAAATGTATGAGTACCTGACGATAATGCGATTCCATTTATTGTTATCACCCCGTTAGCATTGGTCGCATCCGTATATGTCGTACCGTCAATTTTTACGGAAAATGTCACATTTGGCACAACCGCAAAAGTGGTTGCATACCACTTATAATTTGGCGGTCCGTCGAAATAACAATGTGATTCTGATAATGTCACGTCAAGTTTCTTGTTAATCCCAGACGTATAGGTAAATCCGGATGCTTTAAGCGTCCGCGTAGCAACTGTGGCATTGGCGGAATCTGCAAAGTAGAAATCAATAAAATCATCTGGTTGGACAAATGCCTGATTAATTGCAGCGCCATAGGGCCCACTAACGTCTTCGTCCCATCCGGCTGGCCAATCAGCCGGGTTCATCGCCCTATACTTGTCGTTAATACGGAACATCCAGCCATTGTAGTAGTTAATTCCTGTAACTGGTTCAAAAACCAATGTGCTGCTGACCGTGCTATCCGTAACCTTTTGTACATAGCTTGAAGTGCTGGTTATAGGTATGCCGCTTGAGTTCTGGAACGACAGCGCCGGATACTGTGACATTGCCGCTACTAACACGTCGCTAACAAAAAAATAATTCGTCACCCCGGGCGTTCCCATCGTTATGGGAAGTCTGTGTCTGGATATAGCTACGCCGTCTATGGAGTTGCTTTTTACCGACAGATACACGGTGAACTGCCCCGTGACAGTGGGCGGATTGTTGAGCGCGTTCTGCCCCTCAAATCCGCTGGTGCCGTAAGAAGCCGCAAACGCCGTTGTAGCTATGAACATACTGACCATTGCCAACATCAACAATAAAGTAATAAACCGGTTTTTGTTCTTTAACATTTTAAAACCATCCTTTCTAAATTGAAGTTGCCGAAATATTTACGGTCATAACAGCTTCACCTTCTTAAGCAGGCGTGCCTGAGTCTGGTAAATTGCATTCTAAAAATATCTACCATCGTTATACCACAACATCTTTTAACCTGGATTCCCGGAAAATTATACCTATGAGTCTCTTAATCCGCATGATATAAGAGATTTCAAAAGTTTTTTATTCCTCATAGGTATAAATTATTATACCTATGAGGAGCAAGAAATGCAGTGTTTATAGATGTTTCAAGCACATAGGTATAAAAACGCGGGAATTCAGGTTTTAAATAAACCAATTATTTTTTATTCCCCCTTTCAAATCAATTACCCCTGTCACAGATTGAAACGGTAACCACTCCGCCGCTCGTCCCTCCTAGGGAAATCCTGCATCAGATTATAGGCATCACCACTCCTAACAAATTCCGTTATGCGCATGGGACTGAGTCCTCCCTTTTTCCCGATTTTTTTTACACTTAGCACTTTCAAGCCTGAACATATGCGCCGCAGCTCTGGGCATGTCTCACGGAACTGCTCTTGTTACCTGCGTTTTCATCGCAGTTCAGGTGTTCAATCAAGCGCCGCCGCATGAAGCTGGGAAGTTAGCTATAATCATTGGTAACGCTTAATTCTTGGAGGCTGTTTTTTCTGAAATAAATTACGGCTGCAACAATCAAATCTGATCATCACAGCCGTTTTCCTGCTCATCAACGCTTGTCCCCATCCACCACAGGGTGGCAAGCAAAATTCTTTTTGTAGGTCTTCTGACTTGCGCTTCGGCAGACAGTATTTCTGCCAATCAAGCTCTGCCTTCCCAGGTTCCCAGTGACCGACTTTCGTCGACGAGCTTTGATTATCGGCACTTACAGCGGCGGTTCCGTCCGGGATTTTCACCCGGTTCCCTTATTCACCCCTGCGGACTGGTTATGCGCCGCAGGGTCACAAAAAGAATTATTCTTTTTTAAATGTTAAGCCTTTCGATATAGGTATTGTTTTATCATGTCTTGTGTCTTTGTTTCCTTTGTTGAAACAAGTTCTTGATTTGTATGGAGATTGGTTTACTTGGATTTTAGAATTGTAAGTGCATATTTAGTTTGGCGTTTGATGTTGCGAATTAAAGGGGTGAGAGACTTATTGCAATTTACCAGGTTAAAAAAAGCGCTGCCCCAAAAGGGGAAGCGCCTTCGTTGTTCGATCAGCTACTCTCTATCTGGTAATATTTACTTTTGTCATATATTATCATATTATTTTCCCAATTTCAATAGTTATTACTAAAAAACATAAGTTTTCTTTTGTTGCAATTAGACAAATTTCACGGACGACTACTGGGTCGCTGTAAAAAAGGGATAGTAATAGGCCATGGAGAAGCGTTGAAATGTAAAAACGCTTAATAAAAAGTAATGAAATACCAATGTTTCATTGCTTAAATGGATTGTGAAATTGAAATGGTGTTATGTAAAAACCAAAAGCCAGGGTGATCTCGAAATAAAATATCCTACAAATAGTTGACACTGTCCCACCGTGTCTTTGGTGTTGACGTGATTTGGTATTAAGGTGTACAATAAATTTAATGGACAATTTAATATGATCAGGAATGTCCTTCGGGGGATGGTGAAACTCCACACCGGCGGTGAAAGCCCGCGAACCCGGCACTTGTTCTGTTTGTAAGTGTCCTGGTTGATCCAGTGAAAATCTGGAGCCGACAGTGAAAGTCTGGAAGGGAGAAGGGATTCTCTTATTTACTATTGAGCTTAATTAAACCCGGATGCATTCCTGCCGGGTTTTTCTATTTTCATATGTAAATTCGGAGGCAGGCTTATGATGGTACACGAACAATTTATGGCAAGAGCACTGCAGCTGGCGGAGCTGGGACGGGGCAAGACAAGCCCAAACCCACTGGTAGGCGCTGTTATAGTCCACAATGACAGGATAGTGGGGGAGGGTTATCACAGGAAGGCGGGTACACCCCATGCGGAAATCCATGCCCTTCGCGATGCCGGTGAGAAGGCAAATGGGGCGGTGATGTATGTTACACTAGAGCCCTGCTGTCACCACGGGCGAACCCCGCCCTGCACAAAATCGATCATTGAAGCCGGGATCGCTGAGGTCGTTGTGGGGATGGCTGATCCTAATCCCCTGGTTTCAGGTAAAGGGATCAAAGCACTAAAGGATGCTGGGATCCGTGTCATTGAGGGCGTTCTAGAAAAGGATGTCCGCCTGCGGAACGAATCATTTATCAAGTACATCAGCACCAAATGCCCCTTTGTTACCCTGAAAGCAGCTATTTCACTGGATGGAAAGGTGGCGACCAGGACCGGTGAATCCAGATGGATCACCGGGGAAGAGGCCAGGCTTTGGGTTCACCGGATGAGAGCCGCAAATGACGCTATCATGGTAGGGATTGGCACTGTTCTGGCAGATGACCCTCTTTTGACAGTGAGGCTTGATGGCGAATATGAACAACCCCTGAGAGTTATTGTTGACAGCTCTCTGCGTATTCCAGAGACTTCGATGCTTGTCAAGACAGCCTCAGAAGTACCAACTGTTGTGGCAGCTGTACAGGGGAGCTACAGTGAGGCAAAGAGGGCTCAACTGGAAAGAGCGGGTCTGGAAGTATGGGATCTGCCGGCTATCAAAGGAAGGGTCGATCTGGTGACATTGATGAAGGAACTGGGGAAAAGAGAGATAACCAGCCTGCTTCTAGAAGGGGGGTCAACTTTGAATGCGTCTGCACTGGAAGCAGGGATCATCGATAAGTTTGTTTTTTTTTCAAGCCCCGTTGATTATCGGGGGACAAGATTCCCCGGGGGTTTTCGGTGGTATGGGGTGTGAGAGACTTAAAGACTGTCTGCGACTTGCACAGATGTCTGTTCAAAGGGTAGGGGAAGATCTGATGATTACGAGCCTACCGGGAATAGAGGTCGGGAATGCGGA